>CAYFQS010000075.1:0-12636 GCA_964345245.1 uncultured Planctomycetaceae bacterium
CAGGAGTGAGACCAACAGGCATGTCGCGATTCGTATCACTGTGCGGGCATTGTAGCCGCCGGGCCGCGCTCGCGTCGTTGCCCGGCTTGCGCCGCCCGGCTAGAGTTCCTTGTTCCATGAACGACCGAGAATCGCACAACAACGGCGAAGCACTGGAGCGTCGGCTCGCCGATGTGCTTCTTCCACGCGGGCGCCTGCTCACCGCGTTCAGCGGCGGGATCGACTCGACGCTGGTGGCGGCGATGGCCCGGCGGGTGCTCGGCCGGGAGGCCGCGCCCGTCGCCGTGGGCGATTCGCCCTCTCTGCCCCGCCGGGAACTCGAGGACGCCCGGCGGCTGGCCCGCGATCTCGACCTGGAGCTGATCGAGATTCGCCCCGGCGAACAGGATGACGCGCGATACCAGGCCAACGCCGGCGACCGGTGTTACTACTGCAAATCACACCTTTATGACGCGATGCAGCAGCTCGCGGCGGACGTGGGCATCCGGTTCATCGCCAACGGCTCGAACCTCGACGACCAGGGCGACTATCGGCCGGGGCTGCGGGCCGCGGCGGAAGCCGAGGTGATCAGCCCATTGATGGAGGCGGCCTTCGACAAGGCGGCGGTGCGGACGCTCGCGGCGCATCTCGACCTGCCCAATGCCGACAAGCCGGCCTCGGCCTGCCTCGCCAGCCGGATCGCCTACGGCACGCCGGTTACGCCCGAGCGGCTCGACATGGTCGAGCAGGCGGAGAATCTGCTGCGCGGGCTCGGCCTGCGGCAGTTCCGCGTGCGGCATCACGAACTCATCGGCGAGCATCAGGCCGCCCTCGCCCGCATCGAGGTGCCCGGCGGTGATCTCCCCTCGCTTATCGAGCCGGCGATACGCGAGCGCCTCGTCCAGCGCCTGAGCGAGATCGGCTACACCTACGTCTCGCTCGATCTCGCCGGTTTCCGAAGTGGTTCGGGCAACGTGCTGCTCGGCGTCTCCGTGCGCGAAACCGGGGGGACATCGATGGATGGCTGAACAATCTTGAATTTGAGCATCGTCACACTTGACTCCAAGAGAGAATAGACCATAATCGAAGTTTCTCAGTTCAGACTGGCTGCGAAGCAGAATCCGTGAATCGCGAGTCGTTGTGTCTTTCCGTTCGTCTGCATCAAGTAGTGCCTTGGGGATGTGCTCTCTGTAGTAGTGATAAGGTCAACCGGCGGGCATGGCCGAGAGAAGGGCGGTGTGGCTGAAGCCGCACCGATGCTTTCGGTGCCTGTGGAATCTGCCGGGTCGCCGGGCGTCGCCGACAGGCACGCGGGCCGGATGCGGGCCGGATACGCACCTCGCTTCCCCAACCGGGAGGCGAAGAAAGGAACGGACGGTGAAATTTCTCGATCTGAACCAGGGACCGGTTCAGCAGTGGGTGTGCGGCATCGAGCGGCGCGTGGCGTTTCTCGACTCGGGCGCCAAACAGATCGCGTTGATGTATCAGGACTATCGCCCCGGTTGCGAGCTGCCTCGCCATCGGCATGCCCGCACCGAGCAGGTCATCATCTGCCTCGAAGGAGAGGGCGAATTGCTGCTGGCGGATCGGGCTGAGCCCTTCGGCCCGTGGGACGCGGCGTGGGCCCCGGCGGGGCAGGTGCACGGCTTTACCAACCCCTCGGAAAAGCACTGCCGCGCGTTGGTGTTCCAGACGCCGCCGCTCGACACCGCGGAGGAATCATGGGAAGTCACGGAGCCGGCGACGGACGCCGCGGCCCGCGCGACGGTGGTCCGCGACATTCGCACCGTGCGCGAGAATCCCAATCGCCCGGGCAAGTGGCGTGAGATATTCACCGCCCAGAACAAGGGCATGCGGCTGATGCTGGATCACATCACGCTCACGGCGGGTCAGGCGGTGAGCATGCCCGCCGGCCGGCGCGAGAGCATCATGGTCGTCGTCGAGGGCGTGGCCACGGTACGAAGCAACGGCCTGTGGCCGATGGCGGCCAAGAGTGTGCTGTTGATTCAGCCGGTGGACAGCGACGTGCCGGTGGTCGCCGGCCGGGAAGGCGCCGTGCTGCTTCGCGCGGGGCTCGCCGAGCCGATGTCGTCAGGGCTTTCCCGCCGCAGTTTCAGGATGCCGTTGTGAGCGGTCACGCCGCCCGCAGCACGATCCCGCGGCAAACCAGCCCGGCGATGAAGGCCGGATAAGCCCGGGCGACAAAGCGATGCTTCCCGGCTTTGAGAAAGCAACCGACGCGGCCGCGCCGCTCTCACTTGCGGGCGATGATCCAGGTGTGGATCAGGTGCACGCCGTCGTTGTGCGTGGCGATCCGTTCCAGCGGCGTGCCCGGACGCACCGGGGCGAAGCGCATGCGGCGGTACAGGATCAGGAACAGGGCCCTGGCGTTGCCCCAGCCCTCGCATTGTTCGATGTCGGAGAACGCGTGGCAGAGTTCCCGCAGGGCCGCCGGCGTGAACCGCCAGTAGTCGGCGGGGAACTCGTGCACCGGGTTGAGCAGGCAGGTGGTGATCATGGCGTGACCGCCGGGCCGGAGCACCCGCCGCATTTCGTCCACGGCGACGAAGGGCTGGGGGACGTGTTCGATCACCTGGTCGGCCACGACGTAGTCGAACTCGGCCTCGCCGTAGGGCAGGGCCATCACGTCCACGTCCGGATACGCGGTTTCCGTGATCCGGGCGTCGCCGGCGAACATCTGGCCGATCGGCCCGGCACCGCTGATCGCGAGGACGCGCCCGCGCCGCGGCGACTCGAAGAATGTCGCGAGGCGCTGGTACATCCGGTATCGCGAGAAGTGCCACATCCCGAACTCCGTTTCCCCCACGCCGGCCGGCCGATCAGCGACGGATCGCGGACCACGCCTCGGCGATCGCTGCGTCGTCGACGTCCGTGACGATGCTCACCGCGCCGAGGCGGTCGGGCAACACGAGCCGCATCCGCGCGTCCTTGACCTTCTTGTCGTGACGCATTGCCGCCATCAGGATGTCGGTCTCGGCCAGGTCGGCCGTGGTGGGCAGTCCGATGGCGTTGAGCAGTTCGACAATGCGGTCGGCGACGAGCGGCTCGCACCGGCCGAGGTCGGCGGCCAGCCGGGCCGCGGCGACCATTCCCAGGCCCACCGCCTCGCCGTGGGCGATCTCGCCGTAGCCCGCGGTGGCCTCGATGGCGTGGGCGAAGGTGTGCCCGAAATTCAGGTGAGCCCGCTCGCCCGATTCCCGCTCGTCCGCCATTACCACCTTCGCCTTGATCTCGACGTTGCGGCGAAGCAGTTTGACCATCACTTCGGGAGCCAGGGCGTGAATGGCGTCCAGGTGCTCGGCGATCCAGTCGAAGAGTTCGGCATCCCGGATCACGCCGTGCTTCACGCACTCGGCCAGGCCGCATCGCCGTTCGCGCTCGCCGAGCGTCTGCAGGACGAGCGGGTCGATGATCACCGCGTGGGGCTGGTGGAACGCGCCGATCAGGTTTTTGCCCTGGGGGACGTTGACGCCGACCTTGCCGCCCACGCTGGCGTCGACCATGGCCAGCAGGGAGGTGGGGCACTGCACGAAGGGCACACCGCGGAGGTAGGTCGCGGCGACGAAGCCGACGGTGTCGCCCGCCACGCCACCGCCGAGGGCCACCACGGGCGACCGCCGTTCGAGTTCAGCGTCGAGCAGCAGGTCGTAGAATTCGCGCACCGTGTCGAGCGTCTTGTGCCGCTCGCCCGCCGGCAGCGTGTCGCAGGCCACATCGTAGCCGGCGTCTTGGAGGGAACCTCGAACCGTCTCGCCGTGCAGGTCGAAGACGCTGGCGTCGGCGAGCAGGGCGGCGCGGGCTTGCGGAGCCACGCCACGGACGATCTCGCCGACGCGTTCCAGCGCGCCCGGATCGATGGTCACGTCGTAAACGTGGTGCGGCAGATTGACAGTCACGACAGCCATGGGCGGTGCTCAGTTTTCCGGTTCATCGCGGGGTTGGGCGAGCTGTTCGAGGGCCGACGTCAAATCCTCGGGCAGTTCTTCGTCCTCGTCTTCCTCCTCTTCAACCAGGGCCCGCGTGGTCTGGCGCTTGCGCTCGCGCAATCGGTCGGACAGCGAATACTGCGACGCCCGCTTTCGCCGCCAGATGTAGAAGCGGATCGCCCCGTACCCGAGCAGCAGCAGGGCGACCGCGATCACAATGGGGTCAACCTCCATGCCCCGCCCCCAGCCCGTGCCGCCCGCGGTCTCGTCCCATTCGCTGATCGTCCGGCCCACGAAGGCCGGGTACACCATCATCCCTTGTCCCCGGCTCGGCTGGGCGAGTTGCTTGTAATACCGCGCCACGAGCACCACGGGCCGGTTGAACTCCTCAACGACCTCGGGGTGCATCACGCTCCGCGTGGTCTCCGGGGGATCGGTGAGGTAGACGATCACGATCGTTCCGTCGGGGGCCAGGATCGACCACTGCTCGATGCCTTCCCACTTCGGGTCGCCGAGGCGGGTGACGGGGTGCACGATCTGGAGCTTGCCTTCGATCCTGCACAGTTGCCCACGCCAGTCCTCGGGGTTGTCGGCCATGTCCTGGTAGTCGGGCACGACGATCCGGTCGTCGGGCGGCGTCCGGGGCGGCATCTCCGCGAGCCCCGTCCACGCCTCGGCGTTGTCCAGCAGGGCGTAGAACGCCGCCTCGTCGATCGTGCGAGAGCGGTCGTTGGCCGTCTCCAGCTTGACCTGCTGGACTTCGGTCAGCGGCGTGACCGCCGCGAGCATCAGCGGCAACAGAATGTGCGGCACATTGATCATCATCATTCGCTTCACCTCAGGATAGCATCAAACGACCCTCGGCGAGGACTATCGCTCGATCACGTGATAGAGCGCACCCGGCGCGAGTCGCACGCGCGTGCCGCGGCGGACGCGGTCCGTCGTGACCGCTTTGTCGGTGGGATAGCCGTTGGGATCGATCGCCGTGACTTTGCTCGCCGGCGGGCCCGAGAGGGTGACCGACGCATCGATCTTCCGCACGCCAAAAGGCGGCTGACCGAGGTCGGTGATCCGGCCGCCCTCGACGCGGTAACCGTACGGCCGCTCCTCCGTGAACGCCTGCACGAGCAGCCGTTTCGAGGTCGCGATCGGCTCGCCGTCCAGCGAGACGACCAGCACCGACGCGAACGCGTTGCCGCAGGTCAGCCCGACATCGCCGAGCTCGATGACGGCGCCCTCTTCGAGGAAGCCGACCGCGCCCTGCGTTCGCGGCGTGTCAACCGTCAGCACGCCGGCGTCCTCGTCCCAGCGCACTTCGTCCGTCACCGACGCCGACGGCCGGTCGACCTTCACCGGCTTCTCGCCGAAGACCCGCACCATCGGCCCGCGCTGAAACGTCGCCGCGGCCGCCGCGGCGGCCGCGGCCGGTCGCTGATCCTCCGGCACGTCCGATTCGCGCAGCGCGTCCAGCGCCACCGACGCGATCTGCGATTCCGGCTCCAGCGAGAACAGCGACGACTCATCGAACCGCTTGAGCACCGCCGGGGGCGGGGTGGTCACGTCGCCCCGCCGATACATCAGCGCCGTCGCGGGGAAGGTGCCCGCCACCGCCGGGCTCGCCATCGAGAACTTCGCCATTGTCTGCGGATTCACGAAGTTGCTCTCCACCGCGAACCAGTGCAGGGCGTCGATGCCCTGCCGGGCGGCGAGCACCGCCCCGAGCGTCGTCCCTTCACCGCGGTAGCGGTTCGGGTTCGGCCAGCCGAGTTCGCTGATCATCTGCGGGTGGCCGCGCACCTGCATCGCCTGCACGGGACACCGGCCGGGATGGCGGAGCACGCTCATGTCCTCGTAGCGGTGGCCGACGCGGACGGAGTAGCTCGCCCCCTCGCCTTCGACCTTGCCGCTGACGTAGCCGTGGCGGTCAATCACGTCGCCGGCGACGTAAGACCAACGTTCCACCCGGTCGAGCCGGACGCGGTCGGCGGTCTGCCAGTTGCTCGCCGCGACCAGCGCGTTATAGCCGAGCTCATCGCGAAGCCACTCGGTGGTCTGCTGGTAGAAATCACGCTGCAGATGGGCGAGGAAGCGAACCTGGTCGCGCATGCGGGCGCGCTGGGGCGGGGTGAGCTGATCGAGCCCGCCGCCGGTCATGAACCACGCCTCGCGGACGGCCATGGTGCGCTGGTCGGGCGCGTCGCCGTCCATCGCGCCGCCGCCCCAGGCCTGCCGGGCCCTGGCGATGGAGCCGTAGGCGTCGATCAGCCACTCGCCGAAGCCGCGCTCCAGTTCGCGCCAGTACACCGCCGGCACGTTCTTTTTGCTGAACGTCCAGAAGAGCAGACTGTCTTCGTTGACGATCTCGATCAACCCGACCGCCGGGTCTTCGGCGAGCGGCACGTTCGTGTACGGATTCGGCCGGGTGAGCATCTGCCGCAGCCAGCCGCGGTGCATCCGCTGCAACCGCTCGTTGAAGAACAGCAGGGCGAAGGGCTTGTTGTTGTCGATCTTGTCGAACCCCTCGAACCCCGCCGCTTGCGCATTGAACCAGAGCGGGAAGAAGAAGCTGATCTCGGTGTAGATGCCCTGCTGTTTCAAGGCGTGGACGAGGTACTGCAGATTGTCCACCGCGTCCGGGCGGAGGCGGGACCAGTCGCCGTCATGCGGCATCATGCCGCTGTGGTAACGGACCATGTTCACGCCGAGCTTGGCGAGTTTCCGGGCGAGGTAATCGATCGACGCTCGGCGCTGGGCGGCGTTGCCGGCCGAGACGTTCGCCGCCCAGAACCGCACCGGCGTGCCATCGCCGAGCACGAACGCATCGTCGTCGCGTTCGAGTCGGCCGTGCATCCCCGCGACCGGCTCGTTCATAGACCGCAGGTCGAGCAGGGCGTTGTCGGTGAACTCGTCCAGCCCCGGTTCGAAGGCGAAGAAGCCCGGCTCCGCCCGGCCGTAACGTTCCCCCGGTTTCAGCTTGCCCCGCGGCAGAAACGCCCCGGTGGTCAGCAGGAACGCGTCGAACCCCGACGTCCGGGCCTCGCCGGGTTCAGCGAGCAGTTCGATCCGGAACTCGTGCCGCCCGCGGGGGAGGGCCGCCTCGCCGATGTATACCCAGTTCGCCGGGACGTGCGTCCGCAGCACCACGCTGTCCGCCAGGGCGATATCCCGGCCCACGGTCCGCCATGGCCGGTCGTCGAAGCGCCAGCGGAACGGGCCGTGCTTCCACAGCTTCCGCACCCACAGGTCGTACGTCGCCGTTTCCGGCACGGCCACGTCGTACGCCGCGTACGGCACGGGATCGCCCGCCTTCCGCTCCTCGATGTGCGTGAGCCAGTCGCCGCCCGACAGCTTCTCCGCCTCCGAGGGATTCCGGGCGTCGAACCACGTGCTTTGGGGGAAGTTCGTAGCGACGGTGTCTTCGCCTTCCCACCAGACCTGCGACTCGCCCGCGGAGAGCGACGCCGCAACGCCAAGGACCAGCACGGCCAGAACACGTTGCATGGGTTCACCTGTTGTCTTCACAGCCCTACACTCCGTTTGCACCATGCGGAACACCACCATAGCTTAACGGTTTCAGACCCACCGTTGCATTGGAGACGACGATATGTTGCAGGGCGCGATGACGGCCATGGTGACGCCTTTCTCGAACGGGCAGGTGGACGAGCGGCGTTTGCGCGAGCACGTCGCCTTTCAACTCGACGCCGGCATCGCCGCCCTCGTGCCCTGCGGCACCACGGGAGAAAGCCCGACGTTGAGTCACGAAGAACACGACCGGGTGATCGAGATCGTCGTCGACGCGGTGGGCGGCCGCGTGCCCGTGATCGCCGGAGCGGGATCGAACTCCACCGCCGAAGCCCTGCGCTTGACCCGCCACGCGAAGGACGTGGGCGCCTCGGCCACGCTCCAGGTCAACCCGTATTACAACAAGCCGACCCAGGAAGGCCTCTACCGCCACTTCGCCACCATCGCCGACGAAGTCGACCTCCCGGTGGTGCTGTACAACATTCCGGGTCGCTGCGGCGTGGCCATGACGCCGGCGACGATCGCCCGCCTCGCCGCACACGAGAACATCGTGGCGATCAAGGAGGCAACCGGCTCGCTCGACGTCGCCTCGGAGATCGCCGCGTCGTGCGATATCGCGATCATCTCCGGCGACGACTCGCTCACGCTGCCGCTGATGTCCGTCGGCGGCCAGGGCGCGATCAGCGTACTCAGCAACATCCTGCCCGGGAAGGTCGTGGCCATGGTCAACGCCGGGCTCGCCGGCGACTTCGCCGAAGCCCGCAAGCTGCACCTCGAGCTGTTCACCCTTGCCAGAGACATGCTCTCACTGGCGACGAACCCGATTCCCGTGAAGACGGCGATGATGCTGCTCGGCCGGGACAGCGGCGAGCTGCGCCTGCCCCTGTGCGAGATGGACGGGGCGACCTGCAATACGCTCCAGGCCCTGCTTGTGGCCGAGGAACTGCTGCGAAGCTGAATCGTCGATTGACAGCGCGGCACCGTCCGGGCGATCGACCGGCCGGGGACTTATCCGGCGTCCAGCCAGCGCACCTGGTACGAGGCCAACGGGATCGAACCGCTGTCGAAGGACTCTCCGCTCAACAGGTCGCGTTGCCGGCCGTCGAGGGAGGCCGACTGCGGCTCCTCCGTCACGTTGTGCACGGCGGTGACGGTCTGACCGGTGTCGTCGTTGTGGCGGCGGATGGCGAAAATCCCCGCCCCGAGATCGAGCACCGCCTGCCCGGCATCGGGGTGGAACGCGCTGATCGTCGCCCGCCGCCGAAGCAGCTCGAGATATCGATCCAGCACCTGGGCCGGCAGCCCCCCGGCGTTGAGCGCGCCGACCAGTTGCCACATCTTCAGTTTCCGGCGGTTGATGCTCCGCGCCCGACCGGAGCGCTCCACGCCGGCCAGGTCGTTCCGCGAACCAATCAGACTGTGGATGTAGATGCCGGGGATGCCGATGAAGCTCAGCGGAATCGCCTGCGAGACAAAGAAACGGTCGATCTGCGTTTCCAGCGGCTCGTCGGCGTCGGGATCGTTCACCGCGTCGAAGTAGTTCAGGTTCAGCTCGTAGGGGCTGACCGACCCGTCGGCATTGCGTTTGCCGGTCACGTCGCCGTGATGGGCGCGAGCGAGATCGCAGAGCATCCGCCGCTCGTCTTCGCTGAGCAGCCCCTCGGTCGGCCGCATGCCGATCCCGTCGTGCGTGGCGGTGATGTTCAGATAGGTCGTCCGGTCGGACACCTTCTCGATCTGCTTCGCCCAGTCGGTGAGCTTGCTCGCGTCGCCGGTCACCAGCGAAAAGAGGATCAGCGGCGGGAGCGAGAAATTGTAGATCATCTGCGCCTCATCGCCCGCGTCACCGAAATAGCTGACGTTCTCGTGATGGGGCACGTTCGTCTCGGTCAGCAGCAGCACGTGCTCCGCCGCCGCGTCATACACGTCCCGGATCAGCTTGATCAGCTCGTGCGTCTGCGGCAGATGGGCGCAGGTTGTGCCCAGTTCCTTCCACAGGTACGGGATCGCGTCGAGGCGGACCATTCCCGCTCCGCGCTCGGCGTAGAACAGCAGCACGTCCAGCACCTCGATCAGCACGTCGGGATTCGCGAAGTTCAGATCGACCTGGTCCCGGCTGAACGTGGTCCACAGCCACTTCGTGCCCTCGTGGGTTTCATAGTCGTGCAGCAACGGCAGATTCCGCGTGCGCAGGACGCTGGACGTGTCCGTTTCGGGATCAAGGGCGATGAAGTAGTCGCGGTAGTTCGGGTCACCCTCGCCGTAGCCGCGCATGTAAACCGACCCGGCCGAGACGTGGTTGATCACCGCGTCGAACACGAGCCGGTACTGCCGGGCGAGGTCCGCCACGTCGTCCCAATCGCCGAGCGATGACTCGACCTCGCGGAAGTCCTTGACGGCGAACCCGTCATCGCTCGACCACGGAAAGAACGGCAGCAGATGCACGAAGCTGATCGCGTCGCCGACGTACTCGTCGAGGAACAGCCGCAGGGTGGTCAGCGGCGATTCGAAGCTCTCGTACAGCGTGTCGGCGTAGGTGATGAGCAGGGCGTCGGTCTGATCCCAGCCGCTCCGCGGCGGGCCGGCGAAAGTCTTCTCGCGATAGCGGTCGATGAGCCGATCGATCCGGTCGGCGATCTGCGGGGCCGCTTCCTCTCCGTAGACGAATTCAAGGCGGCGGCGGATGCGCTGTCGCGGCGGTAAATCATGAACCTTGAGCATGCCCCTGTTTTACCGCGCAGTGGGCCGATTGCCCACAGCCCGGCCGCGGCGCGCCGCCGCCGGAATCCGCGACCGCGAACGACAATCAACGGGGACGAAACCGGAGCCCGATGATCATCGCTTCCCGCGGCGGGTGCGGAGGCGCGAGCCGAGTGTCTTGCGGGGCGGGCCCTTCGGCACCACGCCGCTCGGAAAGGCGCCTTGATCCGCGTCTTCCGATTTTTCGGTGCTTGAGACGGCCGTGTCGTAACGCGAGCGGTGGGTCTCTTCTTTGCGCTTGCGCTCCGCTTCCTTCTCCGCCTTGTACTTCTTCGGCGGGTCCGACGGCTCGAAGTCGCGGTACTCCAGGCGCTCCAGATGCACCGCGGCGAATTTCTCGATCTCCGTGAGAAGCTGCCCCTCCTCGGGGGTCACGAAGGTCCAGGCGGTGCCTTCCCGGCCCGCCCGGGCCGTGCGACCAACCCGGTGCACGTACTGCTCCGGGTCTTCGGGAATGTCATAGTTGATGATGTGGGTGATGTTTTCGATGTCGAGTCCGCGGGAGGCGAGGTCGGACGCGACCAGCACCTCCAGCTTGCCCTTGCGCATCCGCTCAATCACCTGGGTGCGCTTGCGCTGCGGCAGGTCGCCGTGGATTTCCGTGGCGTCGATCTTGTGATCGCGGATGTAGCGGGCGACATCGCGAACGGTTCGCTTCATCCGGCAAAACACGACCGTCAGCGCGGGGTCTTCGGTGTTCAGCAGATGTACGAGCAGCCGCCTCTTGTCCCACGGGGCGACAGGAACGTACTTCTGGTCCACCTCGGAAACGGTCAGGCGATCGGTGACGGCGATGATCTTTTCCGCGTCATCGCGCATGTACTTGCGGCCGAGGCGCTCGATCTCCTCGCTGATGGTCGCCGAGACCATCACCGTCTGGTGGCGGGTCTTGACGCGGTCGAGAATCTTGCGGATGTCATCGCGGAATCCGATGTCGAGCATGCGGTCGACTTCGTCGAGGATGGCGAAGCGGATGTTGTCGAGCGGCAGTTGCCGGCGGTTCATGAGGTCGATGATGCGGCCGGGCGTGCCGACCACGATCTGCACGCCGCGCTTGATCGCGTCGGTCTGCTGTTTGTAGGACTCCCCGCCGGTGATGCTCACCGCGTTGATGGGGGTGAACTTGCCGAGTTCGTTGAGTTCCTGGGCGACCTGGGCGGACAGTTCACGGGTCGGGGCGAGAACCAGCGCCTGGACGGCGACATCCTTCTCGGCCTTGCAGAGCACGGGCACGCCGAATGCCGCGGTCTTGCCCGTGCCCGTGCGGGCCTGGCCGAGCGCGTCCCGCTCATCCATCAGGACGGGGATCAGCTTCGCCTGGATATCGGTGGGATGCTTGAACCCGGCGGCTTCGAGGCCCTGGAGCACGCTCTGGCGCACGCCCATGTCCGCGAAGCTGAGTTCGTAGTTGAACAGTTCGTTGTTCTGCCGGGCTTCCGGTTCGCTCTTCGGTTCGGTCCGGGTATCGTTCATAGGAGTATCGCGGTGTCTGCCTCGCGTCATGGTCGTCGGGGGGTTGGTGCTTTGCCCGTCGGCCGGGAATGGCTCGCCACACAGGCGGCAAAACGTAGTATGCTATAGCCCAGCGATACTGCGGGCAAGGCGGGGATCGCCCAAGCCCGATGGCAAGTCCGCATCAGACGCTACGGAGAGCGCGGATCATGCAAGACGACATCGGCCGGCTGGAGATCGATCTCGGGGCCCTGGACGCCAATCTCGACGCCATCCGCGGCATTCTCGCCACCGACTGCCGCGTCTGCGCCGTGGTCAAGGCCGACGCCTACGGCCTGGGGGCGGTGCAGATCGCCCGCCGCCTCGCTTCCCGAAACGTCCCCATGCTCGCGGTGTACAATCTCGACCAGGCCAGCGAACTCGTCCGCAGCGCCGTCACCAGCGACCTGCTCGTACTCATGCCGGTCGAGAACATGGACCGCACCGACGTGCTCTACCGTACCGCGGTGGCGGGCAAGCTGCACCTGACCGTCTACAGCGAACGTCAACTCGACCGGATCGAGGCGATCGGCCACAAGTTCGGCACGCCCATGCGGGTGCACCTCGAGGTCGACACCGGCATGAGCCGCGGCGGCATGGACCGCGAAGCGTGCGGACGGATTCTCACCGACCTGCCGAACCGGCGGTACCTCAAGTTGACCGGCGTGTTCACCCACCCCGCGGCGGCGGACGACGATCCGGATTTCACGAACGAACAGCTTCGCCGATTCGATGAACTGTTGACCCGGCACGCCCATGCAATTGGCGAAGCTGTTCGTTCAGCTTCGCCGATTCGATGAACTGTTGACCCGGCACGCCCATGCAATTGGCGACGACGTGGCGGTGCACTTCGCCAACACCTACGCGGCCCTGCGCAACCGGGCGGCTCACAAAAAATTCGTGCGCATCGGCCTCGGGCTCTTCGGGGATGGGCAGG
>CAYFQS010000076.1:0-5559 GCA_964345245.1 uncultured Planctomycetaceae bacterium
CGCGGATCAGGTCCGCCCGGTCCACGTCGCGGTCGCCGTCCGAGTCGCCGAACACGCGATGGAACGTGAAAGTGTGATCGGCGTCCATCGCCACGCCGTCGGCGTCGGTCACCTTCGTCGCGTCGACGCGAAGCTGGTAGTTCCCGTCGGGCAGCGAGTGGCCGATCAGCCCCGCATCATCAAAGTCCAGTTCATACGACGCGCTGCCGAGATCGGTCACCGTGAAGGACACCGGTGTGCCGTCCGGCTTGATCACGGAGAACGCCCCGCTCGCCGTGGTGACCGGCTGGTCGAAGGTCACGGTGAGCGACTTGACCATCGAACGCTGGGCCGATCCGTCGTTGACCGTCACGTCGGTCACCACCGGCGGAGTCAACGGATTGATCGTGACGTTCGCGGTTGCGGTGTCGCTGCCGCCGTCGTCATCGGCGACAGTCAGGGTTACGGTGAAATCGCCGCCGGCGGCGTAGACGTGATCGGCCTGCACGGCGCCCGTGGCAGGGTCGATGGTGGCCGGGGTCTGGTTACCGTCGCCCCAATCCACGGTGCCCGTGTGCGTGTCCTCGGAACCGGCGTCAGTGAAGCTGCCGGAAAGGTTCACCGGATCGCCCACGTCCTTCGGCCCGTCGAGGGTCAGGGCGCCGATCGTCGGGGCGACGTTGCTCACGTCCACCGTGTAGCTGTCGCTGCCCGAATCGCCGTCGTTGTCCGTCACCGTGACGGTGACGGTGTACGCGCCATTGTCGGCGTATTCGTGGCTGCCGACCACTTCGCCGGTCAGCAGGTCGACGGACGCCGGTTCGCTGTGGCCATCGCCCCAATCGATGGTGGCGGTCTGCGTGTCGTTCACGCCGAGGTCGGTGAACGTTCCGGTCAGGTTGTAGGTCTCACCTTCGTCGACATCGTCGGCATCGCCCGCATCGACGATGGGCGCGGCATTGGCCACCGCGACGTTCAGCGAGTCGCCGCCCGCGGCCCCGCCGGGATCGGTGACCGTCACTGTCACCGTGTAGGATCCGCTGCCTTCGTCCTCGTAGGTATGCGGCACGGAGTCGAGGTTGACGCCGCTGACCGTCGGCGAGCCGTCGCCGAAGTCCCACAGCCAGTTGAGGTCGGCCCCGGACGGATCGAACGCATCCGCGCTGAACGTGAGCGCCTGGCCTTCGGTCTGCGTGCCCGTGACGTCGAGGTTCGCGACCGTGGGTGGCACGTTGCCGATCTCCACGTCGAGCGTCTGCGACCGCGTGCCGCCGTCGCCGTCGCTCACCGTCAATGTCACCGTGTACACGCCGGGATCCCCGTAGGCGTGGGTGACGTCGGTGAGGTTGTCACCGCTCTCGGGCGTCGAGCCGTCGCCGAAGTCCCATTGATACGACAGCACCGGGTCGCCGGGGTCCTGGGCCAGGGCGCTGAAGCTCAGCGTCTCCCCCTGATCGCCCTCGTCCGGGCCGTCCATCGAGATGATGGTCGGCGGCTCGTTGCCCACGGTCACCGTCATCGACTGACTCGTCGACCCGCCGTCGTCGTCCTGCACGTTGAGCTGCACGGTATAGATGCCGTCGTCGGCGAAGATGTGATCGACGTGGGTCTCATCCACGCCCTGGACGGTCGGCGTGCCGTCGTTGAAGTTCCAGATGTAGGTCAGCACATCGTCGCCGGGATCGCTCGCGGAACTGCTGTAGCTCAACTGCTGGCCTTCCACGCCGGTCGCGTCGCCGGTCAGTGAGTCGATCGTCGGGTTGACATTGTCCACGTCGACCAGGAGCGTGTCGCTGCCGGAGAGGCCGCTGTTGTTGGTCACGGTGAGCGTCACCGTGTACAAGCCGTCGTCGATGAAGGTGTAGGACGGGCTGAGCGTGCCGCCGGTGGACGAGCCATCGCCGAAGTCCCAGGCGAGGGTGTAGGGCCCATCGTTAACCGGGTCATTGAAAGAGCCGTTGAAGCTCAGCTCAACGCCTTCGTCGGTGTCGATGTCGGCGCCGATGTCGACGGTCAGGTCGAGCCGCTCGAAGCTGCCGACCACGCCGGCGATGGTCGTGTTGCCGAGCAGGTCGGCGACCGCGCCATCGACCGTGGAGACGGTCACATTGCCGGCGGGCAACTGCTCGCCGTCATCGGCGTAGTGATATCGCCACACGCCGCCGCCGCGGTCCTCGAGCGAGTCCACGTCCACGCCGGTGATCGTGAGGTCGTCGATGCCGAGCGTGGCGTTGTCCACGCCGATCAGGTCTGTCCATTCGACGTCGATGTATCCGTCGTCCTGGGTGATCTGGCTGCCGCCGGTCGGGGCGACCAGGGCGGCGGCGGGACCGGTGGTGTCGATATTGAACCGGCGGAGGAAGTCGCCCTCGGCGCCGCCGTCCTGATCGCCGTCCAGCGGATTGCCCGCCTGGTCCACCAGCGCCTTGTCCGGGCCGCTGAAGATCGTCAGGCGGTATCGGCCGTCGGCCAGCATCGAGCCGAAATCGATCGTCAGGTCGGTTGATTCGAAGACGTACTGCAGCATCGACTCGGTGAGATTCACCACCTGATCGTCAAAGGTGTCGAACTGTCCGTCGTCGCCGGCCTCGACGAATTCGTACAGGGCGGGACTGCGTGCGCTGATCGGGTTCAGCGCTTCGCTGAAGCTCAGCGTCAGGGCGGGAAAGCTGGTGGTCAGATCGACCTCGGTGGCGCTGTCGCCGGTCAGGCCGACCGGCTGCATGTCGATCACGCGGGGCGGGGTGAGGTCGCCGGAGTCGCCGAAGAATTCGAACGCCCCGATCTCCGCGTAGGCCGGCGTGCCGACGCCGCTGTTCGTGGTGCCGGGGTCGTCCACGCGGGCCCGGCCGGAACCATCCGTGGTCGGCGCCGAGTCGCCATCCGCGTAGTCGATCGCCGGCGACCCGCCGCGCAGGTCGAAGATGTCGTCTCGGCCGAAATCCTCCAGGTCGCTCAGCGCGGCCCGCCGCTCCCAGCCGAGGAAGTTGTCCGCCCCGTCGATGTCGAGCAGCAACGGGTCGGCGCTCAGCCCGGCCGCGTCGTAGCCGCTCGTCGCCTGCCAGTCGGCGAGGGTGTCGACGTCGGTTCCGTTCCAGCGACCGAAGATCGCGTCGCCCGTGCGCAGGTGCACGAGGTTTCGATCCGCGTCGTAGTCGCTGAGATCGCCGTCGATCTCGAAGCCCACGCCGCCGCCGATCACCACGATGTTGTTGAACGTGCGGTAGCCGGGGTCCGCGGTGATTCGGATGCCCACTCCCGTATCGTGCCACACGGTGTTGTTGATCACCCGCTTGTTGTCGCCGGCGTTGCCGTGCACGGTGATGCCGCTGTTGGCGTTGTCGTAGACAAGGTTGCTGGTGATCTCGGTGGTGCTGTTGTTGAAGTTGGTGACCCAGATGCCGTGCGAATTGCCGTAAACGACGTTGCCTTCCACCACGTCGGCGTGACTGTGCAGGTAGATGCCATAGTTGGTATTGCCGAACACGCGGTTGAACCGCGCCACGCCGTCGCGCATTTCGATGCCGGTGTCGTTCAGCCAGACAAGATTCGCGTCATCCAGCGACCCGCCGCCCGCGACGTCCGGCCCGATGATCGTCGAGTGGGCGTCGCTGTCGATGCCGATCGTGTTATCGTACGCCCGGTTGGCGTACAGCCAGAGATAGTCGTCGGCGAAGAAGCCGGTGCCGTTGTTGTTGGCGGTGTTGTCGAACACCTCCATGCGGCTTGCGGAGTCGGTATCGTCCAGCCGGAAGCCGTCATTGTCGTTGTTCGTGGCCGTATTGCCGAACACCCGCCCGCGCGGCGCCCTGATGTCGAAGCCCCGATCGCTGTTGTTCGAGATGTTCTCCGATACCTCGAGCGTGCCCGTGGTATCGATGTCGAAGCCGGTGCCCTCCGCGTTCCCGACGCGATGAGCGAAGTTGCCGGTGATGACCAGGTTCTCCCCGTCCATGTCGAAGTTCGTTTCCTGATCGCGATCGTCGTTGCCCGAGGTTCCGAAGGCCTCGTTGCCTTCGAAGGTCACGTCACGCCCGCTGGTCAGGTTGAACCCGACGCTGTCGTTGTGCACCGCGGTGCTGCCGATGACGTGCAGGCCGTCGGCGTTCGACGCCCGCAGGCCCTCCTGCCCACCGGTCAGCGTGAGGTGTTCGAGGGTCACCTCCTGGGCGTCCCGGATCTCCACGACGTACTGCTGGGATCTCGGATTGTCGCGGTCGAGCGTGGCCTGGATCGCCGGGTCCGGCGTGCCATCCGGCAGCAGTTCGTGCGTGCCCACGATGTGCACGCCCGAGTCGTGCAGACCGACCCACGTATTGCGATAGACGCTGTAATCGCCCGTGTCGACATGCACGGTGTCGCCGCGGTCGAGATCGTAAGTCCACAGCAGGGCCCGCAGCGTTTTCATCGGGCTGTCGGCGCTGGCGCCGGTGTGGTTGACGTTGTCACCGAGGGCCGTGGTAAAGCGGTCGTTCAGAATCGACGTGTCGTTGACGTAGAAGTCGGTCGTGGGCGCGGCGATGGTGAACGGCTCGGACTCCGTGGTCGGGTTCGTTCCCGCATCATGGGTGATCCGCAGGCGGTACGTGCCGGGCGTCATCGCCGTGGGGATCGACCACTCGAACCGCCCGCTGTCGCGGACGTCGGCGCCCGGCGTGGCCGCCACCGCGCCGGTTGAATCGTCGATCAGGTCGATGTCGACGGTGGGGCGATCAGCGCGGGCCTGGGCCTTGATGTCCGCCTCGCTCAGCACGCCGGCGTAGATCGCCGCCTCGTCGATCAGGCCGTCGAACTGTTCGTTGAAGCTGCTGCTGGACTCGTGGGTGTGGCCGATCAGCAGGTCGTCGCCGTTGGAGACGGTATCAGTCGTGCGGACGTTGTTCTCCGCGGCGAGCTGGCCGTCGATGAACAGCCGCATGATGCCGTCGTTGCGATCAATCACGCCGGCCAGATGGTGCCACTGGTCGAGTTGAATCGAGCCGTTCGACGTGGTGATGGACTGCCGGCCGACCGCATCGGCGCTGTCAAGCTGCAGATAGCCGCTGCGGTTGAGCCACAGGGCGTACGTCCGGGCGTCATCGCCGCTGCCATCGCCCTTGTAGATCAGCGGCATCCAACTGTCGACGAAGTCCTCCGTCTTGATCCAGAGCGAGAAGCTCACCTCCCGCCGCAGGTCGAGCGACCCGTCGTCGGGCACCGCGAGGTGCGTGCTGGTGTCGAAGTTGAACGCCGCATCCCCGCTGCCCCAGGGGTTCACCGCGCCCGGCGTGGGGCTGCCGACGTAGCTGCCGTCGTGGCCGTTGCCGCTGTGATCGACGGCCGGATCGGTATTGGACGCTTCGTTGAATCGCCACCAGCCGAGCAGGTCGGGATGGTTGCCGATGGCGGCGGCCGAGTTGGCCGACGCGCTGGTCGGGTCGTCCGCGATGCCGCGCGTCTCCCAGTTGACCTGCGCGGTGCGGCCGGCAAGGAACTTGTTCGCCGCCCGCGGTTCCATGATGTACACCGCCTCGTCGACGCTCGTCGCCGCATCGGCGGTTCCGCCCATGGCGCCGATGTTGACGCGTCCGCCGTGGGGGG
>CAYFQS010000076.1:5659-12580 GCA_964345245.1 uncultured Planctomycetaceae bacterium
CAACAGCCCGTAGTCCTGGTTGTCGTACACCTCGCTGTCCGAAAGGGTGAAGTTCGCACCGGCGTGGACGACGGCGCCGATACGGGCCCCGGTGAGCTTGAGATCCGCGAGGGTCACGTCGTCGCCGGTGATTTCGAACACCCGCGTGCCGTCCGAACGATTGTTGCGGTCGAATCGCGTGATCGCGTCGGGATCGCTGCCGGTAGCGCCCTGGATGGTGACGCCGGCGTCCTCGGCGGCGATCGCGATGTTGCGGATGGGTACGTAGTCGCCGGTATCCACGAACACCGTGTCGCCGGGTTCCAGGTCGTACGCGACCAGCAGGGCCCGCAGCGACGACATCGGAGCGCTCGGGCTCTTGCCGCTGTTAAGGTTGCTGCCCACGGCGGTGGTGTATACGTCGTGGTCGGTTACATCGTTATTGATATAGAAGTCCGCCGAGTCCGGAGCCACAACGAAGGTCGCCGAATCGCCGCTGGGGTTCGAGCCGAGCCGACTCGTGACCTGGATACGATAGCTGTCCGGGGTGAATTCGCCGGTTGGGACGGTCCAATCCATCGTGCCATCGTTGAGGGCGCCGTCGGCGATGTCATGCACATGGGCGCCGCCGACGGTCACGAGGTCGATGTCCACCTGCCCTCGGTCTGAGCCGAACTGACTCCGAATGACGTCGGGATCGGCGCCGTCGAAGAAGGCCAGCTCGTCCACCATGCCCGCGAAGGCGTCGGCAGCCGCGAACCCGCCGCCGACGCTGTCCTGATCCTGGCCGATGAGCAGATGCTCGATCGCCAGGGCGTCGACGTTGGTGTTGACCGAGTCGACCTGTTCGCCGTCGATAAACAGTTGGAGGCGGTCGTTGGTCCCGTCACGGATGATGCCGAAATGGCGCCATGTGTTGAGGTCGATGGCATCGAAGTTGAACGTCATGCCGTCGCTGACGTGATCGCCGGTGAACAGGCGGGCCTGCGTGTTGGAGTCGAAGGCAAGCAGCAGTTCGTTGGTGTTGCCGCTGTTGGCCCCGCTGATCAGGTGACCGCCGAAGGTGCCGTCGCCGAGCGCCTTGGCCCAGAAGGTAATGGTGAGGTCGTCGCGGCCGTCGAGCATCGCCGCCGGCAGCGTGCCGGTCGACGTGGTCTCGCCGCCGGGGAAGCTGATCGCGGTGTCGCCGCCGGCTCCGAAGGGCGCGGTCTCGCCGAAGCCGATGTTGCCGGCATACGCACCGTCGTTCGTGTTCGCCGAGGCATCGACCAGGGCGTCGCCCACCGCCGCTTCACTCAGGCGGTAGTAGCCGAGCAGGCCATCGTGGGCGGTGGTGGCGGTGGCGTAGTCCGCCGGCCAGGTCGGCGAGGCGGGCAGGCCGTGGGTGCGCCAGTCGATCTGCACCTCTTGGCCGAGTTCGTACTTGTTCCACACCAGCGGGCTGAGCACCTGAACGATCTCGTTGGAGGCGCTGTTGGCCGCATCGGCGGTTCCGCCCATGGCGCCGATGTTGACGCGTCCGCCGTGGGGGGCGGTCTCATCGCGAAGGCCGTCGGCCGGATCGCCCGCGTCAATCACCGGACTGCCCGCGCCCACCGTCCAGTCGCCGCTGTCATCCGACGCCGGTCCCGCCAGCAGCGGATCGCCGGTCAGCGAATGCAGCTCATGGCCCACCTCGTACTGGACGTCGATCAACTGATCGAAGTCCGTCTGCCAGTCGTAAAGCTTCGCGTCCCCCGTCACGTGCAGCAGGTTGTAGTCGCTGTGATACCCCCGCTGCGCCCCCGGCTCCACCCGGATCGCGAACGTCCCCGACGCGTCCACCGCGATGAGGTTGTTGCGAATGTCCATCCCCGCCGAATCATCCGCCACCACCACGCCGTGCCCCGTCGGCTCGAAGATCGTGTTGTTGACCAGCCGCGTCACGTCGTTGGGGTCCGGGGAATCAACGTACACCCCCTGGTTCAGGTTGTGGTGGATCACGTTGTTGCGGACCAGCACGTCGCCGGCCCACACGGAGGAGGCGAGGCCGGTGCCATTGTCGTACATCTCGTTGAATTCGATCAGATTCGCCGAGGCGCTGACCGAAATCCCGGTGCCGCTGTTGCCGCGGGCGACGCTGCTTCGCAGCGTGCCGCGGTCCACGACGAAGCCGACGCGGTTGTCGTAGGCCAGCGAATCCTCCACCACGCCGTTGAAGTCCCGGTCGAGGAAGATGCCCTCGTCGGCGTTGTAGGCGGTCAGGTCGTGATGGTTGCCGTAGCGTTCGATGAAGAAACCGCGACGATCAATGTCGTGGGCGACGTTGTCGAAGGCGGTCTGGCCGGTGTCGTCCCTGCCCTGGAGGCGGAAGCCGCGGGTGCTGTTGAACGCCTCGTTGCCGGTGACGGTCCAGCCGTTGCCGTCGATGTCGAAGGCGTAGGTGCGATTGTCCGAGGCGACGTTGTCCTCGATGAGGATGTCGGTGCTCTCGGAGTCGTCGTACCGGACGGCGTAGTCCTCGCGTCCATTGATCCGGTAGAAGGTGTTGCGGAGAATCTGGCCGTCGAGCACGCCGTTGTCGAACCAGAGGTGAATGTCCTGGTCGGTCTGATGATCGCTGTCGTCGCCGTGGAAGACGCTGTCGCGGATCGTGGGCATGACCACGTCGCTGCCCTGCAGCAACAGCCCGTAGTCCTGGTTGTCGTACACCTCGCTGTCCGAAAGGGTGAAGTTCTCGGCCGCGGCAACGAAGATGCCTCGCCGTCCGCCGGTCACATGCAGGTGGGAGAAGGTCACGTCGTCGGCGCCGTTGACCTCGAATGCGTCCGCGCCGCTGGAGCGGTTGCCGCGGTTGATCACCGCATCGATTCCTGACTCATCGGGCCCTTGGATCGTGACGCCGGTTTCACCGGCATCGAGGAGGATGTCGGTGGTCAGGTCGTACTGCCCGCCGTTGACGTAGATCGTGTCGCCGGGCTCGAGGACATAGGTCTCCAGGATCGCGCGGATCGACGCCTTGGGCGAACCCGGGGTCAGGCCGTCGTTGATGTCGTTGCCCGCCGTCCAGTTGATGCCGGTGTGCAGCGGATCGCCGAGGCCGGCCTGGTCGTCGGCGGTACTGCCGTCGTTCACGTAATAGGCGCGGATGGGGGGGACGACTTCAAAGGGCGCGCTTGAGCCGACCACGTCGTACACGCCGTCATCGTTTTCGTCGTGGGCCACCCGCAACTCGTAGGTATCGACCGGGTACTGAGCCGGATCGATCGTCCAATCGAAGGAGCCGCCGGCCCGGACGTCGTCGGCCAGAAGCTGCCATGGGCCACCGTCGATGCGGTACTGAATGTCGACCTCGGGCAGATCGGCGTTGAGAACGCCTCGAATCTCTTCGACGGAGAGGGCGCGATCGAAGAAGCCGTAGGCATCGAGCCCGCCGCGGTATAACGCGTCGCGACTGTGCTGGCTGCGGCCGATGTAGTTGTTCGCGGTGACCTGTTGGTCGGGCGGACTCAACTGACCCTCGGCGATCTGCTCGCCGTTCTTGTACAGCCGCCCGTAGCCGGCGTCATCGAGGGTGACGGCGAAGTGCTGCCAGCGATCGTTTTCGATGGCGTTGGCCGCCGTGATCGTCTCGCCGCCGGAGTAGAACCGCAGGTCATTGGAGGTATCGCGTCGCGCGAGCCAGAAGTTATTGGTGTTGGCGTTGTTGCCGAAATCGAAGAACCGCTCCCAGAGGCCGTTGCTCGTGGGGCGGGCCCAGAAGGCCGCGGAGAAGCCGTTTGAATAGTTCGTGAAGTAATCGGTGCCGAGGTCAACATAGCCGCCTGCGCCGTCGAAGTTCACGGCCGCGTTGAGGCCGGGACCGAACGCACCTTCGGCGCCGAGTTCATAGGAGCCGTGGTAGGTGCCGTCTCGGTTGGCGGTGGAGGCGTCGCCGGCGTCAACGCCGCTCGTCTCGTCGAACCGGTAGAGGCCGTACGGGCTGAGCGCGGTCAACTGCTGGAAGGTCAGTTGGTCGGGATTGGTCGGGTCAAAGCCCTCGCCTCGCCAACGGATTTGAGCGGTCGTGTCCTGCGGCAGGCGCTCGCCGCCTTCGGGCCGCAGAATGAGCACGTACTGCTGCGGACTGAGCGAGGCGAGCGGCGTGTTGCCGTAGGCGCCGATGTTGATGAACCCACCATTGGGCGCCGGTTCGTTGGCGAAGTCGTCGGTGTCATCGCCGCGGTCGATCGCCGGGCTCTGGATCGTGTCCGGCTGAAATGTCCCCGCGTCCGGGCCCGCCACGCGATAGCTGCCCGTGGTGCTGGACAGGTGGAAGTTGTCATCGTCGCCGCCGGTCGGCGTCGTCGACGTCCAGCCGAGCACGTCATCCGTGCCGTCAACGTCCACGAACTCCGGATCGGTCGACAGCGACCAGGCATCCTGGAAGGTCGCGAAGCGCCAGCGTATCAGGTCGGTCCGGTCGCCCTGCCAGTAGCCGAGGATGCCGCCGCCGGCGGTGTAGAGCAGGTTGAAGTCGCTGGTGAATCCGTTCTGGCTGTCATCGCCGATGTGGATCCCGTAGTGACCGTTCTGCGTCCAGATGATGTTGTTGCGCAGGGTCAGGTCATGGTGTCCGCCGGAAGTCCGCACGCCGTGGGCGTTCGGTTCATAGACCGTGTTGTTGACGATCGTCGTGCCGTCGGGCCCGTCGTCGGTGAATCGAAGGGCGGTGTTCGAATGGTTGTAGAACAGGTTGTTGCGGATGTTCCAGGCGCCGCCCGTCCACGCTCCGCCGTCAAGCCCGAACGCGTTTGAGTGAATCGTCGAGCCGGTCAGCGTGATCGGTCGGTAGTCAGCACGGATGCCCTCAAGGGTATTGCCGTAGATCAGTGTGTCGTGAATGGCCCCGCGATCCATTTCGATGCCGATGTTGTTGGCGTAGAACGCGCCGCCGTTGACGGTCACATCCCGATCGCGGTCGACGAACAGGCCGGTGCCGCTGTTGTCGTAGACCTCTGCGTTGTTGATGCTGACCTGGGCCTCGGTCCAGATACCGGTCTCGTTGCCGTATACTTCGAGGTTCGACCATGTGCCCGACATGTCGCGGTCATGCTGTCGCAGGCCGTAGTCGGTGTTGTCGCGGAGCACCGCCCCGTCGATATCGACTTGGCCGGCGTCATCGAGGTACAAGCCGTGCTGGTTGTCGTAGGCGACGAGATTGGTGATCGTCCCGCCGTTGCCCCCGATGATCCGCACGCCGTCATGGCTCGCCCCGTGTCCGAAGCTCGTGATGTCGGCGAGGTTGGTAAAACTGCTGCCGCCGTGGACGTAGACGCCGTGGGCCGCGTTGTTCGCAGCCGTGATATCTTCGAGCTCAAGATCGGTCGAGTTGTTCGTCGCGTTGACCGCGTAGCGCCCGCCGGTCAGGTCGAAGTGGCGGATACGCATCAGGTCCGCGTCGTCGAGGAAGATCAGGTCCTGGTCGGTATTGTTCGGAATCGCCGTGACGAACTCCGCGGTGTGGTCGACGCTGGTCGGGCCGAGCATCTCGAAACCGCGATCCTGCCCGAGGTCGAAGCCCGTGGCCGCGGTCAGGGTCACCGTATAGATCAGCGGGTAGACGCCTGCGTCGACGAAAAGCCGCGCCCCGCTGGTCAACTCGTACGTTCGCAGCAGGTTCACCGGGTTCGGCTTCGGTGCGTCGGCGCTCTTGCCCGTGTGGCGATTGGACCCGAGGGCGGTGGTGTGCTCGTCGCCGGTCGCGTCTGCGTCGTTGACGAAGTAGTCGGCACCGTCCTCCGGAATGCTGAACGGCTCGGCCGAGCGATCGACCACCTCCGGCTGGTCGACCAGGGAAATCTGGACGAAGAGCCCATGGGTGTCGTAGTCGAGACCGCTGGAGAATGGAATCCACAGCAGCCGCCCGTCGTCGGCCGTGGCCTCGGCGATGTTCAGCAGATGCTGCGGGTCGTCGCCGCCGCCGACGTCCTGCCACAGTTCCACGCGGACCGCCGATTCGTCGTCGTTGTTGAACGAATCCCATTCAATGGCGAGCTGCTTGTTCAGCTCCCAGTCGAGGTAGAGATTCGGCGCCCGCAGAGCGAGATGCGGGGCGGCGTCCGCGGCCCGGTCCGCGTCCGTGTTCCCGAAGGCGCCGATGTCCGGCCGCTCCGCGTCGTCCACGACGTACACGAACGCATCGTCGAGGTACGCGTCGTTGTTCGTGCCGGTGTTCCGGCTGGCCTCGAAGCGGTACACCACGCTCCTCGCCCCGGTGGGCACGTCCACGCGGTCGCCAATGAGCTCCCATCGGCCGGTCAGGGTCTCCGCCGCCACCGCGGTGGTCATGATTTCGGCGCCGCCGCCGTCGCGGAAGGTCAGCAGAATCCGCCCGGTATCGAGCGGCTGCTGATCGAAGGAACGCGTCCGCCCGCCGAAGGTGAGTTCGAGATCACCACTGTCGAGCGCCGCCGTATCGTAGCCCGCGGCTACGAGATCGATCGTTTGCGAGGCAAAGGCCTCGGCCACGTTGGCGGCAAAGAAGTAGGCGTCGCCGCGGTAGGCATCGGGATTCGCGTCGCGGGTCGTGCCGTTGACGCTCGTGTTCCATTGATTGATCCCGAACTCGAAGCCCGGGTTCGCCAGCAGGTTCGTCATGTCGCCGGGCAGCCCGTGGTCCACCGCGGGCAGGCCCTGATCGACGCCGGGCGAACTGACGCGCTGCGACGCCGAGACATCCATCAATCGATAGTCGTCGCTCGCGGTGTCGACGAACTGCGGCAGCGCCCACAGTGGGTCGACCGCGGTCGTGCCGACCGAGTGCAGATCGATCAACGCCGCGTCGGCCTGCAGGTCGAGCAGATCGTGGAAGTCCTTCGTCCAGTAGGCGAGGATGCCGCCGTCCTCGATGTGATAGAGATTGTGGTCGCTGTTGAAGCCGGTCTGGCTGTCTTTCGCCACGTACAGAGCGTATCCGCCCTC
>CAYFQS010000077.1:0-7869 GCA_964345245.1 uncultured Planctomycetaceae bacterium
CGACAGCCCCCCCCCCCCCGCGGCCACCGCGGGACCGGGGGACCGGCCGGGCCCCCGCCGCTACCGCGAGGTTCCATCATGCAACGTCCGCTCCTCATCGTGATCCTCTTCGTGATCGCCGTGATCGGCTGCGATTCACCCGAGAAGAAGCAATCCGACCGCACCGCCGCCGCCCCACCGCCCACCTACAGCGGCCCCGAGTTCCTCCACGGCACCGTCGGCTCGCTCACCACCATCCGGGGCTACCGCGCCGCGGTGGTCAGCGGCTACGGGCTCGTGGTCGGGCTCAACGGCACCGGCTCCGGCGACGTGCCCCCCGCCCTCCGCGACTGGTTCGTCAGCGAAATGTCACGTCGCGGGTTCGGCAAAGAGAGTCTCGGCTACGGGCGCCTCAGCCCCGCCCGGGTGCTCGCCTCCGATGACACCGCGGTGGTGCTGGTCTCCGGCATCATCCCGCCGGGCGCGCCGGCGGGCACCCGCTTCGACCTCGTCGTCGAGGCCCTGCCCGAAACCCAGACCGCCTCGCTCGGCGGCGGCACGCTGTACACCACCGATCTGAGCGTGGGCGGGCACCTGCTCGAACGCAGCGGGCGCATGCCCGTGGCCCGAGGTCGCGGACCACTGTTTCTCAACCCCTTCCTCGATCCCGAGACCGACGTGCGCGACCTGCCCGACTCCGCCCGTACCGCACGTATTCTGTCCGGCGGCGTGAGTACCGAAGACATGCACCTGTCCATCGTGCTCCGACGTCCGAGCTATCGGGTATCCAAGCAGATCGCCGATCGGATCAATACCCGCTTCCCGCATGATGAGCTGGAGGACCGCTCGCCCCTCGCGGTGGCGAAATCCGACGCGATCATTCAGCTCATCCCGACACAGGCGTTCAAGCGCGACACGCAGCATCTGCTGCGGTTGATCAACCATCTCTACCGCAATCCGCGGACGGACTATGCGGTGGACAAGGCCCATGAACTGCTGGCCATGATCGAGGAGCCGGAGAATCGGAAATTCGCCGGCAACGTCGCGCTCGTATGGGAGGCGATGGGCAAGCCGATCCTCCCGGTGCTTCGGGAGATTTACGACCATCCCGAGCCGGTAGTGGCGATGGCCGCCCTGGAAGCGGGCGCCCGGCTGGGCGACGCGCTGGCTGCGCCCCGGCTGACCGAGTTCGCCGGCGCGGCGGGATCGACCTTCGCCGACCGGGCTACCGCCATGCTCGGAAAATTGGTCGAAGATCGGCCGGACAACCTCAAGGTCATCGCCACGCTCCGCCAACTGCTCGACAGCGAGGACGCCCTGGTGCGGATCAAGGCGATGCAGGCCCTCGCCGCCGTCGAAGACGCCGCGATCAATGAGCGGGTCTACGGCCAGCGGGGCTGGCGGCGCAATCCGGCGACCCGGCGGCTCGTCTCCGTGGTCGTCCATCCACCCAAGGCGCAGGTGCTGCTCGTCGAGGCCGAGACGCCGATGATCTACGTCAGCCGTGAGCACATGCCGCGGATCGCGATCTACAACAAGGCGATGCCCGTTCGCCCGGACGAGTTGTTCTCGATCTGGCAAAACCAGCTCATGGTCAGGGCGAGCGACGACGGCGAGACCCTCTCGGTGTTCTACCAGGACCCGGCGGCCGATGAACCGCGGGTGAAGCAGATCGCGCCGTATGTGCCAAACCTCGTGGCCCTGCTCGCCGAGACCACGGATGACGAACGGGGCACGGTCGGCTTCGACCTCAGCTACAGCCGCATCGTGCAGGTGCTCTATCAGATGAGCACCCAGGGCGTGATCGAGGCCCCCTTCCGACTGGAAAGCTCGAACCTCGCCAATCGAATCACCACCCAGCGCGCCGCCGTACCCACCCCGACGCGCGCCGAAACCGAGGAGGAAGCGCAGACGGAGAAGGAAGAGTAAGCCCTGTCACGGACCGCATCGCCGAAGGCGAGGCAGTCCCTGGCGGGGATTTGGTGATCTGGCGATCTGGTGATTTCGCGATCGCACCGCCCCGCGTCCGCACCGGGGCATTCGGTTATTCAGGCACCGGTTCAGGTTGCGGGTTTCTCGTTTCTCGCCATCGGGTTTGCCTCTTTCCGGTTTTTTCGTCTTGGGCATTGTGTCACCGCCCCTTTCCGGAGATAATGCCGAGCATGGGTGAGATGATCTCGGTCTGTTCGGCCGGTATCTCAGGGACGAGACGAACAACGACAGGAGGTCGCACCGTTCATGCGCTTGGCCAAGATTACCCTCAACGGGTTTAAATCCTTTGCGGATAAGACGGATATCGCCTTCACCGGCGGCATCACCGCCATCGTCGGGCCCAACGGGTGCGGCAAGTCCAACGTCGTCGACGCGTTGAAGTGGGTTCTCGGCGAGCAGAGCGCCAAGTCCCTGCGCGGCGGGGCGATGCTCGACGTGATCTTCAACGGCTCCTCGGCGCGGAAGCCCTCCGGCGTCGCCGCAGTGACCCTGCACTTCGACAACCCGGCCGACGACGACGGCCGGCGGATGCTACCGCTCGATACCGATCAGGTCGCCGTCACCCGTCGCCTCTTCCGCGACGGCACGAGCGAGTACCTGATCAACAACCATAAAGCCCGCCTCCGAGACATCCGCGAGCTGTTCTTCGACACCGGCATCGGCACCAACGCCTACTCGATCATCGAACAGGGCAAGGTCGACGCGATGCTGCAGAGCAACCCGGTCGAACGGCGGGCGATCTTCGAGGAAGCGGCGGGCATCTCGAAGTTCAAGCAGCGGAAGAAGGAAGCCATCCGCAAGCTCGAGCGCACCGAACAGAACCTGCTGCGCTGCCGCGATCAGCACGAAGAGGTGCAGCGGCGGCTGCGGTCGGTGAAGATTCAGGCCACCCGGGCCCGTAACTACCAGGATTACTCCGAACGCCTGCGCGAGCTGCGCCTGACCTACGCCCTCGCCGAGTACCACGGGTTGCAACACGAGATGGGCGAGGTCCGCGGTTGCCTGGAAGACGCCCAGCGTCAGCGGGCCGAGGCGTCCACCGCGCTCAGCGAAGCGGAGGATCGGCTCAACGCCGCCGAGATGCAGCGACAGCAGATCGTCTCGCAGCAGCGGGAGATCGAGAACACGAAGATGCAGCTCGAGTCGACCCGCGACCAGGCCCGCCAGCGACACGACTGGGCGGAGTCCGGCATTGCCGAACTGCACGAACAGACCGAACGCGACCGCAAGCGACAGGAGCAACTCACTCAGCGGATGACCGAGCTGGACGAGCAGATCGCCGAGCAGCAGGAGGTGATCGCGCGTTACACCGAGCAGGCCGAGCAGGCCAACGCGACGGTCGAAGCCCGCCAGGCCGAGCATCGCGACCGCCAGCACGAGCTCAACGAAGCCCAGGCCACCCTGGAAGACGAGAAGGCGGGCGTGGTGAACCTGCTCCGCCGGGCGGCGGAGATCGAGAACGAACTGAAGTCGCTGCAGGTGCACGAAGAGAACCTGATCGGCCACCGCGATCGACTGACCAGCCGGGCGGATCAGCTTGGCGACGAGCTCGAGCAACTGCTCACCGCGCGCGACGCGGTGAAGCACGGGCTGAGCGAAGTCGACGACCTGCTCGGCACGCAGGAAGCCCAGCTCCAGGATCAGCGCGGGGCTGCGGAGGAGTTGTCCGACGAACAGCGGCAGCTCGCCGAGCGACTGTCGAAGGCGAAGGAATGGCGGGCGTCGCTGGAGGCCCGGCGTCGCACGCTGCAGGAGCTTGAAGAGTCCCAGACCGGCCTTGACGAGGCGGTGAAGGCCGTGCTCGCCCGCAAGGCCGCGTCCACCCACGAAGGCGACGACGCGGAGTTCACTTTCGTGCGCGGACCGCTGGCCGACCTCGTCGAAGCCGACGTCGAACACGCCCCCCTCGTGGAAGCGGCGCTCGGCGAATACCAGCAGGCCCTCGTGGTCGACCGCGCGGACGATCTTCGCGCCCATCAACCGGAGCTCGACTCACTCGGCGGGCGAGTGGCGTTCCTCGTCGCCGACCACCTATCGCCCTACCGCAGTGAGGATGAGCCGCTACCGGCCGGGGTGCGACGCGCGGTGGACCTCGTCCGCTACGAACCGCAGGTCGCTCCGCTGATGTGGAAGCTGCTGGGGCGGACGCTCATGGTGCCGGACCTCGACACCGCGTGGCGGCTGCGGAGGGAACTGCGCGGCGACTACCGCTTCGTCACCCGCCAGGGCAAACTGCTCGGCGCCGACGGGCGCGTGTTCGCCGGGCCCTTAGGCGAGTCCGGCGCCGGGCTGATCAGTCGGCGCAGCGAACTGGCCGACCTCGAAGAACGCATCGAATCGATCGACGCCTCGATCGATGCCGACGCCACGCAGCTCAGCCAGCTCTCCGACCGGGCCGCCCACGTCGAGCACATTCAGCAGGAGCTGCGCTCGGCGATCTACGAGGCGAACACCATCCGCGTGGAACTCGGCGGTCGGCTGGAGCAGATCGAAGAAGCCGTGGCGAAGATCGAGAAGGAACAGCCGGTCATCTCCTCCGAGGTCGAGCAGATTCACCGCAAGCTCGGCGAGACCGATGAAAAGCGGCAGGCGCAGGAGACCCAGTCGGCGCATCTGGCGACGGAATCGGACGCCTCGAAACAGCGGGCGGCGGAAGCCGAGCAACGCGAGGCGGAGCTTCAGCAGTCGGTCGAGGAAGCCCGGGAGGCGGCGACGGCGGCGCGGATCGAGGCCGGCCGGCTCTCCGAACAGGCCGGTGCCGCCCAGCAGCAGCTCCGGCAGGTCGAGATCGCCCGCACCGAGGCCCAGCGCCAGGCGGCGGAGCTCGATCAACAGCTCGAACACTACCGCTCGCGGATCGACTCGCTGGCCAGCACCCGCGATGAAGCGCAGCAGCAGATCGCCGAGGCCGATCAGCAGATCGGCGACGCCGAGCAGCAACTCGAATCACTCGCGAAGCAGCAGCAGGAAGGATCGCAACAGGTCGCTGACCTGCGGGAGCAGGTCAACAGCCAGCGTCAACAGGCCGAGCAGTTCGACGAACAGGCCCACGAGCATCAGATGCGCCTGCGCGAGCTCGAAGTGCGATGTGACGGCGTGCGGGAGCGGGCCCACGAACAGCTATCCCTCGACATCGTCGCGGCGTATGAAGACTACGAGCCGCAGGAAATCGACTGGGATGCCGTCGGCTCCGAGATTGAGGAACTTCGCGGCAAGCTCGACCGTCTCGGCACGGTGAACCTCGACGCCATTGGCGAGCAGAGCGAACTGGAAGAGCGCGAGGAATTCCTCGGCGGGCAGCTCACCGACATCGACAACGCCCGGAAGGAACTCGAACGGCTGATCAAGCATTTGAACGAGGAAAGCCGCACGCGTTTCGAGAAAACTTTCGAGGAGATTCGCGAGCACTTCGGCGGCCAGGGAGGGATGTTCCGGCGGCTGTTCGGCGGCGGCCGGGCCGACCTCGTGCTCATCCCCGACGAGGAAGGCAACGTCGACGTGCTTGAGAGTGGCATCGACATCGTCGCCAAGCCGCCGGGCAAGGAGCCGCAGTCGATCAAACTGCTCAGCGGCGGGGAAAAGACGATGGTCGCCGTCGCCCTGCTGATGAGCATCTTCAAGTCGCGGCCGAGCCCGTTCTGCGTGCTCGACGAGGTCGACGCCGCCCTCGACGAATCCAACGTCGAGCGTTTTGTCGAGATCGTGCGCGGCTTCCTCGATCACTCGCACTTCATCGTCATCACCCACAATAAACGCACCATGCAGGCCGCGGACCTGATGTACGGGATCACCATGCAGGAGCGCGGCGTGTCGACACGGGTCGCGGTGCAGTTCGACCAGGTCGGTGAAGACGGCGCGATCAGCGACCAGGCGGTGCGCGAGGCCCAGGCCGCGGAAACCGCGACGGTCGCCGCAGAGCCGGCACCCGAGCCCGCCCCGGTCGAAGAAGAGGCCGACGTCGAGGAAGAAGCCGAAGAAACCGACGGTCACAAGTCAAACCGCAAACGCCTCGCGGAAATGCTCGAAGACCGCAAACACCCGCTGGAAGTGGACTGAGACAAAGGGTGCGTTTTCAGTCGCGCTGCTGTCGTTCGCGGGCCTGTTGGATCAGCCCGACGAGGGAGGTCATCTTGTCCTGGCGCGGGGCGAGCACCTGCTTGATCTGCTGCTCGCTGTAGTGGGCGTCAATGAACCGCCGCACGTCAAAGGTCTCCCACCAGCAGTCGAAGACCTTGCGGCACGGCAGCGGCGCGCCCGGCTCGCGGCAATAGCGGAATTTCACCTCGTGGCCCAGCATCGGGCACCGCCGAACGCGGTGGTCGTGTTGTCGGATCGATTCGCTCATAAGAAAATTTTGGGCTCGCGCTCTGGGCTATTGTACTGCAGCGAGTGAACGGTGGTTCAGGCGTTCGCGCCTTCGAGCTGCGGCTTGGGGAAGTCCTTGACCGGTTCGAGGAATCTGGCCATGTCTTCCGCGGGCAGCGAGTAGTCGTGCAGCTTGCCGCTCATGTAGGCGTCGTAGCCGGTCAGGTCCATCAGCCCGTGGCCGGACCAGTTCATCACGATGACCTTCTCCTTGCCTTCCTCCCTGGCCTTGATCGCTTCGTCGATGGTGGCGGCGATGGCGTGCGACGTCTCGGGGGCGCTGATGAAGCCCTCGGTGCGGGCCCAGAGCAACGCCGCCTCGTAGCACTTGAGCTGGTGGAACGCCCGCGGCTCGAGCAGGCCGTGCATCACCGCCTGGCTCACCAGCGGGGACATGCCGTGGTATCGCAGGCCGCCGGCGTGAATCGGCGGCGGCACGAAGGTGTGCCCGAGGGAGTGCATCGCCATGAGCGGCGTCATGCCCGCCGTGTCGCCGTGGTCATAGATGTACGGCCCGCGGGTCAGGGTCGGGCAGCTTTCCGGCTCGGTGGGCACGATCGTAATCTCCGCCCCGGCGATCTTGTCGGCCACGAAGGGGAACGCGAGCCCGGCGAAGTTCGATCCGCCCCCGGCGCAACCGATCACCACGTCCGGCTTGTCGACCCCGGCCCGGGCGAGCTGCTTTTTCGCTTCAAGCCCGATGATCGTCTGGTGCAGCATGACGTGATTGAGCACGCTGCCCAGTGAGTAACGCGTTTTGCCCGACTCGTCGGTCACCGCCTGCTCGACGGCTTCACTGATCGCGATGCCCAGGGCGCCGGGCGTGTCGGGGTTCTCGGCGAGGATGTCCCGGCCGGCCTGCGTCTCTTCCGACGGACTGGCCACGCAGTTCGCGCCCCAGGTCGCCATCATCAGCTTGCGGAACGGCTTCTGGTCAAAGCTGATGCGGACCATGAAAACCTTGCATTCCAGCCCGACGAGCGAGCACGCGAAGGCCAGCGCGCTGCCCCACTGACCGGCCCCGGTCTCCGTGGTCAGCCGCTCGATCCCGAACTGCTTGTTGTACCAGGCCTGGGCGACGGCGGTGTTGGGCTTATGCGAACCGGCGGGGCTGACGCCCTCGTTCTTGTAGTAAATCTTCGCCGGCGTGCCGAGATGCGCTTCCAGCCGCTTCGCCCGGTACAGCGGCGAGGGACGCCAGAGCTTCAGGTAGCCGAGCACCTCGTCGGGGATGTCGATCCAGCGGTCGGTGCTGACCTCCTGCTCGATGATGTTCATGGGGAACACCGGGGCGAGCATGTCGGGGCTGATGGGTTGGCCGTCGGGCCCGAGGGGCGGCAGAGGCGGCGAGGGCAGGTCGGCGGCGAGGTTGTACCACTGCCGCGGCATGTCCTGTTCATCGAGGAAGATCTTGGTCGCGCTCATCACGTTCTCCTGCAAAGACGGCCAAAAATCGATAAGACCCGCCAGTTTAGCGGATCACCGACCGCAGGCAACCGGAGCCACCGGCCCGTCCCGCTTCAGCGAGGGCCA
>CAYFQS010000077.1:7969-12491 GCA_964345245.1 uncultured Planctomycetaceae bacterium
ATCACCGACCGCAGGCAACCGGAGCCACCGGCCCGTCCCGCTTCAGCGAGGGCCAAGACGCTTTTTCGGCCGGCCTCGCTTCAGCGAGGGCCGGAAATGGGCGTGGAGCGCCACCCCCGGCACTCGCTGAAGCGAGGCCGGCCGGAACGGGCGACCGCATTCTGCTATGGTGACCGGCTCCGACGCGATCGATCAACACCGTGGAGCGACCGCCATGCAATACCGCCGTCTCGGCAAGACCGGATTCGAAGTCTCGGCCCTGAGCTTCGGGGCCTCTTCCCTGGGCAGCGAGTTCCGCGAGGTCGACGAGGACGAGGGCGTCCGCACCGTCCACACCGCGCTCGATCTCGGGATCAACTACATCGACGTGGCCCCCTACTACGGCCGCACGACCGCGGAGCGGGTGCTCGGCGCCGCCCTCGCCGACATCGACCGCGATCGCTACTACCTCGCCACCAAGGTCGGCCGTCACGGCACGGAGGACTTCGACTTCTCCGCCGGCCGGGTGACGCGCAGCGTCGACGAGTCGCTCAACCGCCTCGGCACGGAATACGTCGACGTGATCCAGTGCCACGACATCGAGTTCGCCGATCTGAACCAGATCGTCAACGAGACGCTGCCCGCCCTGGAGAAGGTGCGCGACGCGGGCAAGGCGCGGTTCATCGGCATCACCGGCCTGCCGCTCAACGTCTTCCGCGAGGTCCTCGGACGCAACGGCGCGGTGGATACGATTCTCTCCTACTGCCGCTACACGTTGTTCGACCAGTCATTGGAAACGCTGTTGCCCTCGCTGCTGGCGAAGGATTTGGGGGTGGTGAACGCCTCCCCGCTGTCGATGCGGTTGCTGAGCGATCGCGGCGCCCCGGACTGGCACCCGGCCGACGCCGAGGTCAGGGAGACCTGCGCCAAGGCGGCGGCCCACTGCCGGGAGCGCGGCGAGAGCATCGCGCAGCTCGCCGTGCAGTTCTGCGTGGCCAACGACGAGATCCACACCACGGTCGTCGGCACGGCGAATCCCGAGCACATTCGGCAGAACGTGGAGTGGGCGGAGAAACCGATGAACCGCGAGCTGCTGGAAGAGGTGCAGGCGATCCTTGCCCCGATCCGCAATCGTACGTGGAAGAGCGGACGGCTGGAAAACAACGATCCCGAGACCCCCACGGAGGGAGATTGAAGCGATGAAGCGGATCACCCTCAAACAGCCCGGCGAATTCGAATCTTCCGATGCCGCCGGGCCGCCGGGCGAGCCCGGACCGGGCGAAGCGCTCGTGCGCGTCCACCGGGTCGGGATCTGCGGCACCGACCTGCACGCCTATCGCGGGCAACAGCCGTTCTTCACCTACCCGCGGGTGCTGGGCCACGAACTCGGCGTGGAGGTGATCGCGGCGGGCGAGGGCGTGACGAACGTCCGGCCGGGCGATCGCTGCGCCGTGGAGCCCTACCTGAACTGCGGTCGGTGCATCGCATGCCGGCGCGGCAAGCCGAATTGCTGCGCCCATCTGCAGGTGCTCGGCGTGCATGTCGATGGCGGCATGCGCGAGCGATTTGCCGTTCCGGCGACCAAGCTCCATCCCTCGGGCAAACTGTCGCTCGAACAGCTTGCCCTGGTGGAGACGCTCGGAATCGGCGCCCACGCGGTGGAACGGGCGGTGCTGGAACCAGGCGAGCAGACGCTGGTGATCGGAGCCGGGCCGATCGGGCTCGGCGCGATCCAATTCGCCGCCGCGGAAGGCGCCGAAGTGACCGTCACCGACGTCAGCGAGCATCGCCTCGCCTTCTGCCGGGAGCAGTTGGGAATCGACCGGACCGTGATGGCGGGGGAGGGATTGGAGCAGTCGCTTCGCGATACGTGCGGCGGCGATCTGCCCACCACGGTGCTCGACGCCACCGGCAATCCGCAGTCCATGACCGCCGCCTTCGACCTCGTCAGCCCCGGCGGCCGACTCGTGTTCGTGGGGCTCTTCCGCGGCGACGTGACGTTCCACGATCCCGATTTCCACCGAAGGGAACTGACGCTGCTGGCGAGCCGGAACTCGACGCCGAACACGTTCGGGAACGTGATCGAAGCGGTCGAAGCCGGGCGGATCGACACGTCGCCCTGGATCACGCACCGCACGACGCTGGAGGCGATGCCGGCCGAATTCGAACGCTGGCTCGATCCGGCAAGCGGCACGATCAAGGCGATGGTTCAGCTCTGATGCGGCACTGAACATGACCCGTTGCAAGCGCGTATACTCTCACCAAACCTCGAACCTCGAACAGGAGAATCTTATGTATCGCACTTTCATTGTCGCCGCCCTGCTGGCCGTGTTCGCCGCGACCGCGTTGACGGCCGACGAACCTCAGCCCACTCCATCGAAGCTGGAAACCGTCGCCCAGCGCGGCGGGTACGCGATCGGCTACGACATCGGCATGCGCTTCGAGGACAGCATCGACCTCGACGCCATGGTTCGCGGCTTCCGCGACGCGATTGCGGACAAGGAATCCGCCCTCACCGACGAACAGCGGATGCAGGCGGTGCAAACACTGCAGACGCAGGTGATGCAGGCGGCCGCCCGGCGCAACACCGAGCAAGGCGCCACGTTCCGCGACGACAACGCCAAGCGGGAAGGGGTCACGGTCACCGACAGCGGCCTGCAGTACGAGGTGATCGAGCCGGGCGACGGCCCGTCGCCGAACGCGAGCGACACCGTCACCGTGCACTACCGCGGCACGCTGATCGACGGCACCGAGTTCGACAGCTCCTACGAGCGCGGCGAGCCGGCGACATTTCCCCTCAATCGCGTGATCGGCGGCTGGACCGAAGGACTGCAACTGATGAACGTCGGGTCGAAGTACCGCTTCGTCATCCCGCCCGAGCTCGGCTACGGGGAGCGAGGCAATCCGCCGATCGGTCCCAACTCGACGCTGATCTTCGAGGTCGAGCTGCTCGGGATCGAAAAAGGCGAGTAGCGCGCCGGACGATTGCCCCCTCGACGTAACGCCGCCCGCCGGTCGAGCATCCGAGCGGCGGGTGTGGCGTTGGACTTGGGGCCCCGGGTGTGGGAAAATGTCGGTTACACGCATGACTGATCCGTAAATGTGGGAAGCGCTTATCGGCATCGACTGGCTCCAACTCGCCGCCCACTTGCGCTGGCCGCTGACAGCGAGCTATCTCTGCGTCCTTGGGCTGATCTGTGTCTACGGGGTGCACCGGTATTTCCTCGTCGCCGTGTACTACCGGCACAAGCGCGACATCCGCCGGGCCCGCGAGCGATTCACGGATCTGCCTCGGGTGACGGTGCAGATTCCGATGTACAACGAGCGCTACGTGGCCGAGCGCGTGATCGAGGCGTGCTGCGGCATCGATTACCCGCGCGATCGGCTGCAAGTCCAGGTGCTCGACGACTCGACGGATGAGACGGCCGAAATCGCCGCGGCCTGCTGCGAGCGTCTGCGCCGCGACGGCCGCGATGTCGACTACCGCCACCGCGACAACCGCGCCGGTTTCAAGGCGGGCGCGCTGGACGAAGCGATGTCCACGGCCACGGGCGAGTTGATCGCGATCTTCGACGCCGACTTCGTCCCTCCCCCGTCGATCCTCAAGCGGACGGTGCATCACTTCACCGACGACCGCGTCGGCATGGTCCAGACGTGCTGGGACCACCTGAACCGTGAAGCGTCGCTGCTGACGCGCAGCCAGGCGATCTACCTCGACGGTCACTTCCTGATCGAACACACGGCGCGCAACCGCAGCGGCCGATGGATGAATTTCAACGGTACGGCGGGCATCTGGCGGCGGGAGGCGATCGAGTCGGCCGGCGGCTGGCAGCACGACACGCTGACCGAGGATGTCGATCTCAGCTACCGCGCCCAGCTCGCGGGCTGGCGGTTTCTGTTCCTGCCGCACGTCAAATGCCCCGCCGAACTGCCCCCGGAGATGATGGCCTTCAAGAGCCAGCAGCACCGCTGGACGAAGGGCTCGATCCAGGCGGCGAAGAAGTTGCTGCCCGCGGTATGGCGGTCGCCGGCCCCCCTGCGCGTCAAGCTCGAAGCGGTGTTCCACCTCACCAGCCCGTTGGTGTACCTGTTCGTGGTGCTGATGACGCTGCTGTTCTTTCCGGCGTTCTTCGTGAACATGCAACCGGTCGAACGCGGCAGCCCGGCGGGGTGGCTGTTCGGACTGACGTTGTTCTCGCTGGCCACGGCGTCGGCGGGGACGTTCTACGTCGCGTCGCAGAAGGAGGGCCGACGCGGCGTATGGCGGACGATCGCGCAGCTTCCCATCCTCATGGCGATCGGGATCGGCATCTCGCTGAACAATTCCCGGGCGGTGATCGAAGCGCTGGTCGGCCGGGATTCGGAGTTCGTCCGCACGCCGAAGTATCGCGCGGAAGGCCGGGGGCGGGACTGGCGGGACAAGGGCCGATCGCTCCGCATGCCGCCGAAGGTGGTCGTGCCGGTGCTGGAGTTGCTGATGGGCGGCTACCTGACCGAAAACCCCGCCCCCGTGCGGGGTTTTCTTTTTCCTGATTACGTCGAT
>CAYFQS010000078.1:0-12401 GCA_964345245.1 uncultured Planctomycetaceae bacterium
TTTGAGAAAGCGGAAGGCCACAACCGCTCGCAGTACGGCGGGCGGACCGCGCTGGCCGCCTACGCCCTGCTGACCGCCGGGGAGAGCTACCAGGACCCGAAGCTCAACAAGGCGATCAAGTTCCTGGAAGAGATCGAGATGACCGGCTGTTACGCGATCGGCCTGCGATCTCACGTGTGGGGCCGGCTGCCCGATTCGTTCCTGCCCTACCTCCGCACTGACTGCATGCGACTGCTCAGCGGCCTCGGTCCGGGCGGCACATACAACTACACCCTCACCGGGGACGGGGACCATTCGAACACGCAGTACGGCGTGCTGGGCGTGTGGGAGGCGGCCAAACGCGACGTGCCCGTGCCCGACGCCTACTGGAAACGGGTGGAGAAGCACTTTCTCGATTTCCAGAACGCCGACGGCGGATGGGCCTATCGCACCGGCGACAGCTACGGCTCGATGGTGGCGGCGGGGCTGACGCTGCTGTTCATCACCCAGGACTACCTCCACAGTGGCGAGTACCGGCAGGTCGGTCGCGCCGCCCGACATCCGCTCCAGGAGCGGATCAACATGGGCCTCGACTGGTTCGGCCGCAACTTTCGCCCCGATGTCAACCCGCCCGGGCGGGGCTGGACGTACTACTACCTCTACGGCGTGGAGCGCGTCGGGCTCGCCAGCGGCTACAAGTTCTTCAACGAGATGGACTGGTACAGGGCCGGGGCGGAGTTCCTGGTCAACAAGCCAGGCCGCGGCGTGGTCCGCCGCGCCTTCACGCTGCTGTTCCTGGTCCGCGGTCGCGTGCCCGTGTTCATCAACAAGCTCTCCATCGACGATTACGACTGGAACAACCGCCCCCGCGACGTGGCGAACCTCACCCGCTGGGTCTCCGACCAGGTCGAGAACGAGATGATCTGGCAGATCGTGCCGCTGAACACGGCGCCGGAGACATGGCTGGACGCGCCGATCCTTTACTTCGCCTCGCACAAGCCGCCCAAGTTCCGGGATGAGACGATGGAACTCGATCCATCGCTGGAGATGGTGATCCGCGATCGCCTGGGCATGAACGAGCCCGAGGAAGAAGAAGTGGAAGGCGAGGCGGCGGAAGGGCAGCCCGACTCGGCGCAGAACCGTCGTGCCGAAGAAGAAGAAGAGGAGGAAGAAGAGCCCGAACCACTGCTCAAGAACGAGGTGCTCAAGGCCCAGCTCAAACGCTACATCGACCTCGGCGGGATGCTGCTGACCAGCGCCGATGCCGGCAACGCCGCGTTTACCCGTGAGATCGAAAACCTGATGGAGGAGCTGTACCCGCAGTACCGCTTCGAGCCGGTCGACCCGGACGACGACCTCTACGGGATGGTGTTCAAGGTGAACGGTCGCCGGCTGCCGCTGCGGAGCATCCACAATGGGATTCGGCACCTCGTGGTGCACAGCTCGCGCGATCTGTCGCTGAATTTCCAGATGAACCAGACGCGCAACCTGGCGCCGTGGCAGTTCATGGCCAACGCCTATTACTACGCCACCGAGAAGGGCCGCATCCGCGCCAAGCTGGAGAAGCACTACGAGGAGCGGAGCTCCAGCGTCCTGCCCAAGAACAAGGTGGTGGTCGGCCGGGGCAAGTACGACGGGAACTGGAATCCCGAGCCCCTGGCGTGGGAGATGCAGGGCAATTTCATGTACAACCACAACCTCACCGAGGTCGAGATGGAGCCGGTCGAACTCGCGGAAATGGGCGACGCCAACGTCTCCATGGTCCACGTGACCGGTACCGAGGCGCCGGAGTTCACCGATGAGCAGCTCGCCGGGCTGAGCAGCTACGTCGGTAACGGCGGGGTGGTGCTCTTCGAAGCCGCGGGCGGCAAGCTCGACTTCGCCGACTCGGTGGTCGCCGAGCTGCGCAAAGCGTATCCCGAGAAGTCGGTTCGGCCGATCAGTCTGGAACATCCGGTGATCGAGGGCGCCTACGACATGTCGGAAGTGGACTATCGCATCTTCGCGGTCTTCCGCATGGGCCGGATCACCACGCCGCGCCTGCAGGCGATTCTGTTCGACAACGAACCGCGAATCCTCATCTCCTACGAAGACATGACCGAGGGGATGCTGGATCAGCCGGTGTGGGGCGTGTTCGGGTACTCGAGCGAGTCGGCGCGGAAGCTCATGGCGAACATCGCGCTGTGGTCCTCGGAGATCAACCCGATCGAGGAGGAGACGGAAGAGGGCGAGGAGGGCCTGCCGGTCGAAGGGCAGGCGCCGGCGGAAGCCGGCGAACTCCCCGCCGAATGACCCCTCGGGTGGTTGAGGGGGCAGGCGGGGGCGGCCAGGCCGGCGGTCGGGACGATCCGCCTCAGATCGGAAGCATCGGTGGAAGCAGACCCGCGCGGGCGGGCCTCGGCGTGGTGGATTGCGCCGCCGGCGTACTTTCGAGCAAGGTGGACCATGAGCTTTCGACCGACACTGTCTCTCGTGATCATGCTGGCGACGAGTTCGCTGGCTCCGGGCGCTTCCGGGAACAACGACGAACCGCTCACCGACGCCGATGTCCGCGAGGGCATCCGCGAAGCGATCGAATACCTCTACAAGCAGCAGGAGGACTGGGGCCACTGGGACGTTGAAGAGCCCACCAACAGCCATATCAACGGGACGAACTACGGCGGAAAGACGGCCCTGGTGACCTACGCTCTGCTCACCGCCGGCGAGAGCTATCAGAACGAGAAGCTCAAGAAGGCCATTGCCTTTCTCAAGGACGTCGACCTCGTCGGCACCTACGCGGTGGCCATGCGGGCCCATGTCTGGGCGAAGATGCCCGAGGAGTACATGCCCGAGCTTCGCCGCGATCTGCGATGGCTGCTCGACTCGCTTAACGTGAAGGAAGGCACGTACGACTACTACTTCAAGCCCCGCCCCGGGCGCGTCGACCACTCGGTGACGCAGTACGGCATGCTCGGCGTGTGGGAGGCGGCGAAGCGGGACGTGCCGGTCTCCGAGGAATACTGGCGGGTGCTCGAGAACCACTTCCTCGAAGCCCAGCGCGCGGATGGCGGGTGGAACTACTACAACGACGAGGAGACCAGCTACGGGTCCATGACCGCCGCCGGGCTCACCGTGCTCTACGTCACGCAGGACTACCTGCACGGGAAAGACTACTCGCGGACCGGCCGCACGCCCAACCATCCGCTGCAGCGGCACATCAACCTCGGGCTCGACTGGCTCGCCCGGTACTACGATCCGTCGATCAACCCCATGCCGGGGCGCGGCAGGTCGGTGAAGGACGCGCCCCGCGGCAGCGTCGGTTACTACCTCTACGGCGTGGAGCGGGTCGGGCTCGCCAGCGGCCTGAAGTTCTTCAACGAGGAAGACTGGTACGCCGCGGGCGCCCGGCACCTGCTCGACAAGCAGTATGCCTCCGGCAGCATCGGCGGGTTCACCGATACCGCCTTCGCGCTGATGTTCCTCGTCCGCGGTCGCGTGCCGGTATTCATCAACAAACTCGCCATCGACGGGTTCCACTGGAACAACCGTCCCCGCGACGCGGCCAATCTCACGTCCTGGGTGTCCGATCAGGTCGAGAACGAGATGATCTGGCAGATCGTGCCCGTGGACGCGCCGGTCGAGAAGTGGATGGACGCGCCGATTCTGTATCTCGCCTCGCACATGCCGCTGCGCTTCGAAGATGAGCGACTCGAACTGGCGAAGGAGATGCGGGAAGCGCTGGCGCCGCGCATCGAGCGGCTGCCGAAACCGGCCGACCCGCGCCTGCGTCGCCGGCGGCTCGCCGACGACGAGGAAGACGGGGGCGAAGCGCTGCCGCTCCAGGACGTGCTCGCCGCGCAGATCAAGCGGTACATCGACCTCGGCGGGACGCTGCTGACCGCGGCGGACGACGGCAACCGGAACTTCACCCGCAGTGTCGAGATGCTGATGAAGCGGCTGTATCCCGATTACGAGTACAAGCCGATCGATCCGGAGGACCCGGTCTACAACATCGTCTTCCCCGTGCAGGGTCGGCGGGTGCGGCTGCGCAGCGTGCACAACGGCATCCGCCATCTCGCGATCCACAGCGACCGAGACCTGTCGTGGCTGCTGCATTCGAACACGCAGCGCGATGCGTCACGGTGGCAGTTCATGGCCAACCTGTATTACTACGCCACGGAGAAGGGCGACATTCGCCCGAAGCTCGACCAGCACTTCGAGCCGCGCGATCCTGAGGTCAAGCCGCGCCGGACGGTGCACGTGGCCCGGGTGCGTCACGCCGGCAACTGGAACCCCGAGCCGCTGGTGTGGGAGCGGCAGGGCGTGTTCATGCACAACGACGCCGCGACGGACGTGCAGGTGCGGGTGGTGAACATGGCCGATCTCGCCGACGCCGAGGTCAGCTTCGCCCACATCGCGGGCACCGGCGAGGTGACGTTCACGCCGGAGCAGGTCGAAGCCCTCCAGGCGTTCGCGGACAAGGGCGGCGTCGTGCTGCTGGAGTCGGCCGGCGGCGGGCGGGAATTCGCCGACGCCGCGGCGTCCATGGTCCGCAAGGCCTACGGCGATCGCCGGCTCCTGCCGATCAAGCTCGATCATCCGACCATGACCGGCGACGGCATCGCCGAGGGCTACGATTGTACCGAGGTCGAGTACCGCACCTTCGCGGTGCTTCGCATGGGGCGCGTGAATACGCCGCGGCTGCAGTCGATGCCCGTCGACGATGAGCCGCGGATCATTGTCTCCAGCGAGGACCTCACCGAAGGCGTGCTGAACCAGCCGGTGTGGGGCGTGTTCGGCTACTCGCCCGAATGGTCGCGGAAGCTTCTGTCCAACCTCGTTCACTGGGCCGCGGAAGTGCATCCGGTGGAGTGACGGGGACCTGGAGTCAGGTGTGCGGGGATTCATGGCGACTGAACTCGCCACGCCGGGCCGTTCGAGTCTTGCTCGCGCCTTTGCCTTTCGTCGCCTCGCGGGGCGACGGTGGGTCTGCTATGCTGTCGCCCCCATTTTTTCTGCTGTGGGAACTGCGGAGGATCGTTATGGCATCGGACGTGGCAGGGGTCGGGCTCATCGGCTGCGGGACGATCGGCAGCGGCGTGGCCAAGCTGCTCATCGAGGAAGCCGCGCTCTATGAGCGACGCATCGGTCGGAAGGTCGAGCTGCGCTGCGTGCTCGTCAAGGCCGGCGACGAGAAGAACCAGACCGGGGAAGTCCCGGAAGACTTGATCACCACCGATCCCGAGACGTTCTGGTCGGCCGAGATCGACATCGTCGTCGAGTTGGCCGGCGGCCGGGGCGTGATCAGCGAGTTCGTACGCAAGGCCCTGTCCATGGGCAAGCACGTGGTGACGGCGAACAAGGCCCTCGTCGCCGCGGAAGGCGGGGAGCTGTTCGCCCTCGCCCGCGAGAACGACGCCGCCCTCGCCTTCGAGGCGTCCTGCGCCGGCGGCATCCCCTTCATCACCGCGCTGCAGTTCAACCTGCTGTCCAACCGCGTCGAGGGGATGTACGGCATCCTCAACGGCACGTGCAACTACATCCTCACCCAGATGCTCGGGGCGGGCAAAAGCTACGACACCGCGCTGGCCGAGGCGCTGGCCGCCGGCTTCGCCGAGGCCGACCCGACCCTCGACGTCAGCGGCGGGGGCACCGCCCCCAAACCCGCCCTCCCCGCCCCCCTCGCTTTTGGCGGGGGGGGCAGGGGCGGGGCGAGCCCCCCCCCGGGCGTTTAAGCGCTCAACCTCGAAGATGTGCAGTTCGGGGCTGAGCTCGGCTACGAGATCAAGTTGCTGGCGATCGGCGAGATGACCGACGCCGGGCTGTCGCTCAGCGTCGCCCCCTGCTTCATCAGCCGCGAGGAGCAACTCGCCCAGGTGGGCGGGTCCTTCAACGCGATCAGTTTGTACGGCCACGCGGTGGGGCACACGATGTACTACGGCCGGGGGGCGGGCAAGATGCCCACCGCTTCCGCCGTGGTCGGCGATGTGCTCAACATCATCAGCGGCGGGTACACCGCGGCGTTCAGCCACATGCAGACCTGGCCCGACCAGCAGCCGGCGGCGAAGCTCGTCTCGCCGGACGATCTCGAATCGCGGTACTTCCTGCGGATCAACGCCCTCGACAAGCCTGGCACGGTGTCGAAGTTCTCCACGATCCTCGGCGACGAGTCGATCTCCATCGCCGCGGTGCTGCAGCACGAGGTGAACGTGGGCGGGTTCGTGCCGGTGGTGATCGCCACGCACCGGGCAAAGGCCGGGGCGGTGAAGCGAGCCCTGGAGCGCGTCGCCGCCCTCGACGAGGTCGAAGGCGAGCCGGTGTGCATCCGCATCGTCGACATGCCCGATGGATGAGCCGTGTGTGGGCCGGCGACGGCCCGTAATCCCCAACTGACGGACGACCGATGGCCAGCAAGCCGATGACAACCGAAGCGGAGATGGAAACCGCGGAGTCGCCCGAGGCGACCGCGCCGCGTCGCCGGCGTGGCGAGCCGTTGCTCGCCGAGGTCGCGTGGGAAGTGGTCAACCAGCTCGGCGGCATCTACACCGTGCTGCGTTCGAAGATTCCCGCCATGACCGAAGAGTGGGGCCGGCGATACTTCCTCGTCGGCCCCTACGAGCCGGACACCGCGTCGGTCGAGTTCGACGCCGCCCCGCCCACCGGGGCGATCGGCAAGGTCGTCCAGGCCATGCGCGATGGCGGCTATGACGTGCACTACGGCCGCTGGCTCGTGACCGGCCGGCCACGCGTCGTGCTCATGGACCCCGTGTCCGTGTTCCCCCGCCTCCACGAGATCAAGTACGGCCTGTGGGAGCATCACAACATCGGCCTGCCCGGCGACGACGACATGCTCAATCGCGTGGCCGCGTTCGGTCACATGGTCGCCGAGTTCTTCCGCCTCCTTTCGGATCGGGAATCGGGCAAGCGGCAGATCCTCGCCCACTTCCACGAGTGGATGGGGGCCGCGGCTTTGCCCGAGATTCGCCGGCTCAACCTGCCGCTCGCCACCGTCTTCACCACCCACGCCACGATCCTCGGCCGATACCTCGCCATGAACGATCCATGGTTCTACGACCATCTGCCGTTCATCGACGTGGACCGGGACGCGGCGAAGTTCAAAATCGAACCGCAGGTCCGCCTCGAACGCGCTGCCGCCCACGGGGCCCACGTGTTTACCACGGTCAGCGAGGTCACCGCCCAGGAATGCGCCCACCTCGTGGGGCGGAACGTCGACGTATCGCTGCCCAACGGGCTGAACATCGAGCGCTTCGCCGCGATCCACGAGTTCCAGAATCTGCACCGCCGGATGCGCGAGCAGATCAACGAGTTCGTGGTCAGCCACTTCTTCCCCAGCTACAGCTTCGACCTCGACAAGACGATCTACTTCTTCACCTCCGGCCGATACGAGTACCGTAACAAGGGCTTCGACATGACCCTCGAAGCCCTCGCCCGGCTGAACTATCGCATCAAGCAGTCGAACCTCGACCGGACGATCGTGACGTTTTTCATCACCCGCCGGCCGTTCCGCACCATCCACCCCGACGTGCTGAACTCGAAGGCGGTGATGGAGGAGATGCGGCGGACGTGCGAGGCGATCCAGCAGCAGGTGGGCGATCGCCTGTTCGTGGACACCGCCCGAGGCCGCACGCCCAAGCTCGACGACCTGGTCGAAGAGTACTGGCGCCTGCGCCTTCGCCGCAACATGCAGGCCTGGCATACCGACCGCTGGCCTTACGTGGTCACCCATGACCTCGTCGAGAACGACGACGACATCTTGCACAAGGTCCGCGACTGTCACCTGCTCAACGGCCCGGCCGATCCGGTGAAGGTGATCTACCACCCGGACTTCATCTCGTCGAGCAACCCGCTGTTCGGACTCGACTACGACGACTTCGTCCGCGGCTGTCACCTCGGCGTGTTCCCGAGCTACTACGAGCCGTGGGGCTACACGCCCCTGGAATGCGTCGCCCGCGGCATTCCCGCCGTGACCACCGATCTGTCCGGATTCGGGGCGTACGTGACCCAGAATCTGCCGGACCACGAGGACTGGGGCGTCTACGTGATCCCGCGTCGGTACACCGGCTTCGACGAAGCGGCGAACATCCTGGCCGACCATCTGTTCGAGTTCGTGAAGCTCGACCGCCGCGAACGCGTGAGCTTGCGCAACCGTGTGGAAGCCCACTCCGAACACTTTGACTGGCACAACCTCGTCCGCCACTACACCGAGGCCTACCAACTCGCGCTCCAGCGTTCGGGGTGACGGCGGAGCGGGTAGCGGAAGGCACGTAGGCACGTAGGCACGTAGGCATGGAGGCACGGAGGGGCGGAGCCGGGAGGGGGCGAGCGGTGATGGTTTGTCTTTCGTGTCTCCGGGGTTTCTGGTTTCGCGCTTCGCTTCGTGTTTGCATATTCGCCCCTGCGAACCCACCCGTTACAATGCCGCGACCATGAAATACGCGATCGTCATCCCGGACGGGGCGGCGGATTTTCCGCTCGACGCCCTCGGCGGCAAGACGCCTTTCGAGGCGGCGAAGAAGCCCAACATCGACGCCATCTCCATCGAGGGGCGCCAGGGCACCGTCTGCACCACGCCCGAGGGCATGCCCGCCGGGTCCGACGTGTGCAGCATGTCGCTGCTCGGGTACGACCCGGAGACGTACCACCCCGGCCGGGCGCCGCTCGAAGCCGCCGCCATGGGCGTTGAGTTCGGCGATCAGGACTGGGTCTTCCGCTGCAATCTGATCACCGTGCTCGAAGGCCGGATCGTCGATCACTCGGCGGGTCATATCACCGACCCCGAAGGTCGCCGATTGCTGGAGGAGTTCGCCGCCCACGTCGACGATGTCGGGTTGCAGTTCGTGCCGGGCGTGAGCTATCGGCACCTGATGATCGACCGCAGCGGCGCGGACTACGGGGAGCTGGTGACCACGCCGCCGCACGACGTGCCCGGCGAACCGATGAACAAGCACCTGCCGAAGGGCGGGAAGTTCGCCCGCCGGCTGGGCGAGTTGATCGCGGCGAGCGGGGAGTTCTTCGACGGTCACGAGGTCAACCTGCTGCGCCGGGAGATGGGCGAATCGCCCGCCACGCACGTCTGGCTCTGGGGCCACGGCCGGCGAAAGCCGATGCCGAGCTTCCAGGAGATGTACGGCCTGCGGGGGGCGATGATCACCGCGGTGAACCTCCTTGCCGGCATCGCCGCCCTCATGCGGTGGGACCGCCTCGACGTGCCCGGGATCACCGGCTACCACGACACGGACTACGCCGCGAAGGGCCGCTATGCCTGCGACGCCCTCGACGAGTACGACCTCGTGTGCGTGCACGTCGAGGCCCCGGACGAGGCGTCGCATCAGGCCGACGCCGCGACGAAGATCGCGAGCATCGAGGAGACCGATCGGCACGTGGTCGGCCCGCTGCTCCAGAAGTTGCGCGGCTACGACGAGGGCTGGCGGGTGCTGTGCCTGCCGGACCACTACACCCGCGTGGACAACCGCAAGCACGACGCGACGCCTCCGCCGTTCTGCATGGCGGGCACGCGGATTCAGGGCGTGCTCAAACGCCCCTTCACCGAGGCCAATGCCGAGGAATCCGACCTGCACATCGAGTTCGGCCACGAGTTGATGGAGTACTTCCTCCGCAGCGGGCTGTAGGGCGGCGGTAGGCACGAAGGCGCCGAGCGCGGTTGAACCTGCCTTCGTGCCTTCACCCGTTCATCGACCGGGAAGCGGCGCCGCTGATCACGTGACTTTCACCGGCCGCAGGGGCAGCAGCACGTCGGCGAGTTGCCAGCGGAGCATGTCGAGGACGTTCGACGCCTCCGGGGTGCCCATCAGGTTTCGCCGCTCGTGCGGGTCGGCGAAGAGGTCGAAGAGTACCGCGGGGTCGCCGAAGTACTCATCGAGGTGGAACACGACCTTGTGCTGGGCGGTTTCCATCATCACGCGGTCGGCGAACTCACTGAGCGCGTGATCGCCGCCGACCTCGTGGCCCTTCACCGCGGGCAGGACGCTGCGTCCGAGGCAGCCGAGCGGTTCGTCCGCGGTGCCGATCGCGCACAGCGTGCGGGCGAGATCGATATTGCTCACCAGCCCGTCGGTCAGGGCGGTCTGCTCGTCGCGTTCGATGGGTTCGGCGCCGTCCGGCGGCATGATCCAGAGCGGCGTCTGCGTCGCGCCGTTCAGAAACGATCGCTCGCCGATGATTCCGCCTTCGCCGAGCAGCTTGCCGTGGTCGGCGGCGAAGGCGATCCACGTCTTGCGGGCGTGGCCGTGGCGGTCCACCGCCTCCCGCAGCACCGCGACATGATGATCCAGCAGCCCCACCCGCCCGAGATAGTGCCGACGGATTTCGGCCAGTCGCTTCGGCGTCAGGCCCTGCAACAGCGACCGGCTCCACGGCAGGTCGGCGTAGGTGTCGATCTCGGCGAAGTCCGGCGGGATGAAGCCGTCCTGAAGCTCCCCGGCGTCCGCCACGTCCTCGTAGAGCTTGGGTACGGGCAGATCGTTGCCCGGGCCGGTGAACGCCGCGACGAGCACCCAAGGCCGATCGGTGGGCATCCGCTCGATCATTTCCGTGGCCTGCCGGGCGATGAACCCGTCCACGTCGAGCTCGGGGTGGGAGAGCCCGTCGTCGACCGGTTCGAGCGGGCCGCTGCGCAGCCGCCGCTCGCGATGCAGGCGGACGATCCCGCTCACCCCGCGCTTGCGGGCGTAGGCGAGGTATTCGCAATCCGGACAGGCGAGCTCGCCGACCTCGGCGACGCACGCGGCCTCATCGAGCTGGCCGCGCACGGACATGACGCGTCCGACGCCGGCCGTGTGATAGCCCCGTTCGCGGAGTCGGGTCAGCCAGCCGCCGTGAAGCTGCGGGGGCGGCCCGCCGTCGAGCACGCCGTGCTGCCGGGGGTAGAGCCCGGTGTACAGACTGACGAGGGCGGGCAAGGCGGCGGGGGAGGCGGCGACGGCGGTGAACTCCAGCGACGCCTCGGCGAGCATGTTCAAGTGGACCGGGACGATGGGCCAGGTGCGCAGCGATCCCGCCACGTCCGCCCGCATGCCCGAGGTCAGAATCACCAGGATATTGCGATCCAACGCCATAGACGCACCGTCTCCGCTGTCTATGTCGTCACATCACGGGGATTGCTGAAGCCGCAGTCCCATGGCGGTTGAAACCGCCACGCCGGTGTCCACCGCCGGCCCGTGAGGATCGGGGCGTGGCGGCTTCAGCCGCCATGATCCGGGGATGTGATGATCGGGCGCGGTTCGAAAGGCGGGACGCATGGCGGTTGAAACCGCCACGCCGAAAGCGGGCGAATCCAGGTGACCCCGCCTATGATCATTTCCGAGTGTCGGTCCAAGGAGAATCAACCGGATGTCCGCTCAAGCGAAACCGAAACGGATCAAGTGGTACCGCACGCCGGTCGACCGGGACGTGCTCAAGCAGCTCAATCGGCGCAGCAACGCGCTGGGCTTTGCCCAGGCGTTCGGTTATCTCGGCACGTACGCCCTGACCGCGGGGCTGGGGATCTATGCCGCGATCGCCTGGCCCTGGTGGGCGGTGGTCGGCCTCGTGTTCCTCCACGGCATGGTCGGGTCGTTCATGATCAACGGCGTGCACGAACTCGGCCACAACACCGTGTTCAGGACGAAGTCGCTGAACAACTTCTTCGAGCACGTGCTGGCGTTCCTCGGTTGGATCAACTGCGAGATGTTCAAGGCCAGCCACGCCCGGCACCACGCCTATACCCTGCACCCGCCGGACGACCTGGAGGTCGTGCTGCCGATCCGGCTGATGGTCAAGCATTTTTTCATGCAGGGCTTCGTCAACGTCATGGGCCTCAAGCACGCGATCCGGAACACCTGGCGCATCGCCCGCGGTCGGCTGCAGGGCGAGTGGGAGTTGACGCTGTTCCCCGAGGACAGCCCGAAGCGGGCGAAGCCGGTCAACTGGGCCCGGACGCTGCTGATCGGGCACGGGGTGATCGTGGTCGGGTCGGTCGTGCTCGGTTTCGCGCACTCGCCGGTGTGGTGGCTCGTGCCGGTGCTCGTGACCTTCGGGCCGTTCATCGGCAACTGGCTGTTCTTCCTCTGCAACAACACACAGCACATCGGTCTGCAGGACAACGTGGCGGACTTCCGCCTGTGCTGCCGCACGTTCCTGCTCAACCCGGTCTTCCAGTTCCTGTACTGGCACATGAACTACCACACCGAGCATCACATGTACCCGACGGTGCCGTGCTACCGGCTCGGTAAGCTGCACCGGCTGATCCGCCATGACCTGCCGCCGTGCCCGCGGGGTCTGGTGACCACGTGGCGGGAGATCGCCGCGATCCAGGCCCGCCAGGAGCAGGACCCCGACTACCAGCACGCCCCGCCCGTGGCCAACGCCGGGGCGTGAGGGGCGGGGGCGTGGGGGGTTCAGCCGCCCCGATCCCGAACGGGAGA
>CAYFQS010000079.1:0-12156 GCA_964345245.1 uncultured Planctomycetaceae bacterium
CTTCATACGCATCGCGGGACTTCTCGTAGTCGCCCGCCTGATAATGCGCCGATGCGAGCAATCGCAATAACTGGGCCATGAGGGGGTGGTCGGCGCCCAGTCGCATCCGCAGATTCTCCAGGGACTGCACCGCCTGCTCGCGGTCGTCGCCGCTGAGCCGAACCTGAGCGAGCAGCAGGTCGCTCTGGCCGGACACATCGCTCTTCGCGCGCTCAGCGAGGATCTGCTCCGCCTGCTCCCGGCCGAGGGACTGGATGACGGTCGTCGCGGCCTGCCCCACCGCCTGGATGTTGGTGCCCGCGAGTTCGAACGCCGCGGTGAAGGCGTTGACCGCCTGACTCTTCCGGCCCGCGGCGGCAAGCGCCCGGCCCTGGAGGGAGCGCAACTGCCACGCCTGCTGCAGCCAGTCGGGCTCTTGCCGCAGCAACTGCAGCGCCTGGGTCGGCTGATTCGCCCGAATCAATCCCTCCGCGAGGGCGGCCATCGTCTGCGGGGCGGGGCGAATTTCGTACGCCTCGGTCAGGGCCTGGACCGCCTGCTCCGGTCGACCGCGGCGATTGTTTAACTCGGCCCGCATCTGGGCCCAGACCGGCGTGCCGGGCAACCGCTTCTCGGACTCGCTCAACAGTCGCCCCAACCGGCCGAAGTCGCCATGCTGCAGGTACAACTGCGCGAGCTGGGCCCGGGCCTGCATGTTGCCCGGCTGCTCGGCGATCAGGCGCCGAAGCTGATCGATCGCCGACGGCAAGTCGTCCCGCCGCACGTAGTACTGCACCAGCAATGCGTGAGCGGGCGTCAGCTCGGGATCGAGCTCAACCGCCCGGCGGAGGTCTTCGACCACCTGGGCCTGCGTGGCCGGGTTGCCGTCGTTGAACTTGAACTGCGCCCGGTAAAGGTACGCCTGCGGATTGGTCGGCGAGAGTTCAACCGCCCGATCGAAGGCCCGCTCGGCGATCTCCTCGTCCCCCCTCGCCGCGGCCACCACCCCCTCGAGCAACGACGTCTGCACGTCCTCGCCGTGGGCTTCGGCCAATTCCTGTAGCTGGTTCCGGGCTTCGTCAAATTCGCCGGCCCGGACGAGCGTCTCCACGTATCGCCGCCAGACCCGCGAGTCCTGGTCCGCCTGACTTTCAAGCACGGACTGGTACAACTGCTCGGCCTGGAGGAACTGCCCTCGGCCGAAGGCCCAGTCCGCCAATTCACGAGTCGCAGGCCGGTTCTCGCCTTCGAGTTCCGCCGCGCGGCGATAGGCGGCTTCAGCGCCGTCCTGCTGCCCGGCCGATCGGAGAAATCGGGCCAACGTCAACCAATCCGTCACCTCCGCATCCTCGCCCTGCCGCTCGATGTAGTCGACGAGTACCTTCCGCCCGGCCTCGAAATCCCCCGTGCTCAGGTGGTACTGAGCCAGGGCGGAAACGTTGGGCAGTGTACGGCCGGTCTGCTCGATCAGGGCGTCGATCGTCTGCTTCGCCTCGTCGGGCCGATCCATCCGCAGCAGCAGGGCCGCGATCGCCCGGCGGTTCGCCTCGTTGCCCGGATTGCGCTCGGCCAGTCGGCGGCGCAACTGCAGCGCCCGATTGCGGTCGCCGTGCTGCGACAGATAGCCAAGGTACCTGTCATAGAGCTGCCGGTTGTTCGGCGCGAAGCTCACCGCCCGCCGCAGATCGTCGAGGGCGAGCTGGTTAAGCCCGCGCGCGTTGTGAATCACGAACAGGCGTTGCAGTGTGTCGACGCTGTTCGGCTTGAGTTCGAGGGCGCGGTCGTAGGCCTCCTCCGCGGCGGTCATGTCGCCGATCAGCCGGCGGGCGTCGCCGAGCAATCGCCAACCCCTGGAGTAGGAGGGGAACTTATTCACCCCGCGGTCGAGGATGGCGACGGCCTGGGTGTGGCGACCGCGGGCCATTTCGAGCCGACCGAACCAGAACATGCCCTCGGCCTGGTCAAGGTTGAGTTCGGCGGCCTTCTCGGCGATGTCCTGCGCCTGGTTCCAACGCGACTCACGCAAGGCCGCGTCAAACCGGGCCTTCAGTACCCGGGGGGCGTTCGGCTTGAGTTGGGCGGCCTCTTCCAGCGCCTTCGCGGCCTGCTCCGCTCGATTCGTCCGCCGGTACAACTGCCACAACGCCATCTTCCGCTCGAACGGGTCTTCCTGCTCATCGATGAACCGCTCGATGCGCTGGGCAATGTCTGAACCGCCGCCAAGCTGATCCTGCAGCAGTTCGATGACCTTGCTGTCGGGATTGATCTCGCGGGCGGCCTCGACCCGCGCCATGGCCGACTCTTTCTCGCCCCGGGCGAGGTCGAGTCGGACAAGCTGCTGCAACAGGACGAGGTCCTCCGGGTTCTCCTCGTAGGCCGCCTCCAACACCCGCACCGCGTCGCCGGGGCGATCGGCGGCGGTGTAGAGCCGGCCCAACTGCAGCGCCACGCCCCGGTCGCTGGTCTGCGGCAACCGCTCGACAATGTCAATCGCTTCCTGGAACTTCGCCTTTGCCCCCGGCCGACCTTCGAGATCGAGTTGCTCGGCCTCGCGGGCGAGGATCAGACTCTTGACCTGAAGCGCCTTTCGGCTTTCCGGCGTGCGCTGCAGGGCCTGGTCGATGTGGTGGCGCGCCTGATCGAGTTCGTTGAGTCGGAAGTAGATGTTGGCGAGGGCGACGTAGGCGGGCACGTAGTTGCTGCCCTGGGGGGTGGCGATGAGCTGCTTGAGGCGGTCGGCCGCCCCGCCGATCTCCCCCAGCCGCTCCAGCGCCACCGCGAGCAGGCGAATGGTCTCGGTGTTTCCGCCGTCGAACTGGACGTTGGCCGAGTCGAGCTTCTGCACCGCCTCGCTCAACTCCCCGCGGGCCAGGGCCATCTTGCCCTGGATCAGGTTCACCCAGCCGGACGTACCAAGCCGGTCTTCGAGCTGCTTGACGAGCTCGGAAGTCTTGGCCAGCAATTCATCCTTCCGTTGCGGATCGTCCGCCCGGTCGTACTGCATGAGGTAGGTATTGGCGAGCTCCACCGTGGCCTGGACCTGCAGGTTCGCCACCCGTAAGGCCCGCACGTTGATCTCGAACTGCCGCTCGGCCATCGCGCGACGCAGCAGATCGATCGCCTGGTCGACCTCGCCCTGACGCAGCATCACCGTGGCGAGCGTGAGCAGTGACTCCAGATGCTCCGGATGCCGGTCCAGGTTGTGGCGGAGAAGCTCCTCCGCCCGCGCGACGCCACCCCGGACCTCTTCACCTTCCGCATTCACCGTCGTCTCGGTGTCCAGCCCCATGATCAAGCGGGCCACTTCAATCGTTCGCTGTGGATGCCCGTCATTCAGCAGCATGGTTTCCAGACGTTCGATCTGGGGCATCGCCTCGTCGCGTTTGTTCAGCGCGAGCATGAGTTTCACCAGGTTCAGCCGAGCATCCACGTCTTCGGGGTGCTCCTCGGCGAAGTCACGGACGAGATCGAGGGCATCGGCCTGAAGCTGCTCGGCCCGACCGGCGAAGCCGGCTCGTTGCTGGAAACGGGATTCGGCGGCATGCCAGACCGCGATCTGGTACACCAGCTCCGCGTCGTCGGGGCGCTGCTCCCGGGCGGCCTGCAGGTCTTCCAGCGCCTGCTCGCGATCGTCCGGCAGCAGGTCCATCCGCTGCATGCGGGTCGTGCCCGCGATACCGCGGTACTTCAGGGCCTGAGCGTCCTCCGGGTTCTGGCGCAGGCGGGCTTCGGTCTGGGTGAGGAGCTGGTCCCACGCGCCGATCTCCTGGAAGCTCCGCGCGTAGTCATAGTAGAACTCGAGCAGTTCACGCTGAGCGGTCTTCGCATGCTCCGATTCAGGGGCCAGGCCCACCACCCGCTGCCACTGACCGATCATGCTCTGGATTCGCTTGCCCGCCTCCCGGCTGTCGTTCACCGGCGCCGACCGCAGGGCGTCGATGTATTTCATGATGATGGTGATGTTGTCCTTGTCATAGCGCAGGGCCCGGGCGTACTGCGTGAGGGCGTCCTCGTACTTCTGCTGGGTCATCATCTCATCGCCGCGGGCGGTGTACTCGGCCGGATCATGCCGGGTCGCCATCCACCACGCCCCGGCCAGCCCGATCGTGAGGACCACGAGGGCCACGACCAGGATGATCACGAATTTCGTATTGATGCGTTTCGCCATCGCGTACTCCTGCGCTCATGCCCGGCAGCATCTCCTGCGGCCGATGTCAGGATGCTGCCACCAATGACTGTCTATCGGCGGAGCCCGGTTTGGCCGGCCGCCGCAATTCGGGTTTGTTATTCGGACGGGGGCCAGTTCCCCGCCTTCACCGCCTGCCAATCGGGCAGGCAGGTCATGATCTCCGGCATGGCGCAGGCGAGAAACTCGCCCGCGACCTCCGCCGCCGCCTTCGGGTCGGAAACCCCCAGGGGCCTCACTTCCACCTTGCACCAGTAGGCGTATTTCTCCCGCAACTTGAACGCCAGCAGGCGGACCTGCTCCGGCCAGGCGGTGTAGGCGTTGTTGGCCACGAAGAAGTACGCGACGTTGAATCCGCCGCCCGCGGCATTGCGGGTGTTCATGAATCGCACCACGCGCAGCGGCACCTCGCGATCGGGCAAATCGACCGATTCGCCCTCCGCGTTGATCCCGGTCACCCGGCCGTCGTCAACCTTGATGAACGGCGAGTCCAGTTCGATCTCGTAGTGTTCGTATCCCGCCGCCTTCGCACCGCCGGCAGCCACGCACCGCTCCGGGACGTGAGGCACCGCGTCGGGCGTGCCGGTGTAGTACGCCACGTGCAGTGTGACGATCGAGCCGGGCTCGTTCTCTTCCTTGCGGGTGTCCCGGTAGACGAAGTTGATGTACTTCTCGGTGCCCAGTTCGGCCACGACCTCTCGGGGCAGTTCCTCGCCGTCATGGATGCGCTCGTAGGGACCGATGTGCCGATCGACCATCCACAGCTGCTGCCGCAGGGGCACGGGCTTCTTGACCAGCACCGCGCCGATGGACGCGAGCACCGACTGCAGGCCGATGACGCTGATCAGCAGCACGCCTGCGGCGACCAGAAAACCGGGAGTGAATATTCTGCGGGGATTCATGGCTTTCTCAACACCTCATGATGCCGGTCGCTTGTCGGGGTCCCCGGGCGGTTTGGCCGGCTCCGACCCGGTCACCGCCTCGTCCTGAATCACGATCTTGTCCAGCAGCCAGCCGATGCCGAGGAACATCAGCAGCGCGGGCCCCATGAGCAGGACCATGCCGATGAATGTATGGAACTCACCCCGGCTGAGTTCGGGATCGACGCGATAAAGAATGCCGAGGATGGTGACCCGTCCGACGTTGACGGTGATGGCCACAGGCACGGTGAGCAACACGAGAGCGAAGCGGGACCACCACGGGCGGCGGACGAGCCAGGCCACCGCCACGCCGAGCATGATGAACATCATCAGCGACCGGATGCCGCTGCAGGCCTCGGCGACATTGAGAGCGCCGGGCGGATCGGGCACGTCCCACAGGTGGATGGTGTTGCCGTCCACCGAGGCGTCGATGCCGATCATCCGCATCACGCCGGTCGAGGTGTGGGCGGCGACGCGCTGCAGTTTGAAGGCGATGAATTCCCAGATCTTATTCGACACCTTGACCCCGAACGCGAGGTAGAAGATCGGGAACCAGAGCACGGTCATCATCTTCCCGCCGACCATGAACCACACGAGCCCGAAGAGCTCGAGGATCATGAAATACCCCTTGAACATGTCGTTGCGGACGGGGTAAATGGACAGGAAGTATCCGAAGAGCCCCACGAGCATGATCGGCAGGCCCCACCAGCTTGTATGGGGCCGGATGCGGGCGAGACGATCACGATTCAGGTAGATAAAGGCGATGCTGATCACGGGCAGGATGAACGCGTGGGACCAGTCGTCATCGGAGGCGGCGAACCGGCCGAGGCGGTAGAGGATGTCCCAGTGCAGCGCGACGAACAGCCCGGCCAGGATCGCGATCTGAACGCGAGCGTGGGGGGGGATCAGAGTGCCGCCCGCGGGGGCGGCGTCGGGCGTTGCCGATGCGGACTCACTCATCACTGGCTTCGAAAGAAGTCGTTACTCTACCTGCTGGAAGACGGCCCTCCGCCGTCTTCGAGCGCTACGCTGAACGGTGCCCGGGAGTTCGCCGCGCCAGTCCTGCGCGCCCGGCTCAGGCGACCTTACCGGCCGGGCTCAACCCCGAACACGTCCTCGCCGAAGTTCCGGTCCATCAGGAAGCCGAACCCGTAGGAGAAGCGGAAGGCGTTGCGCACGACGGCCCACGGCGTGGCCCAGTAGTTGGTGCCGACGTTGATCGTGTCGTTGGGCTTGAGGAAGATATCCGGGGCCACGCCCTCGAAGATCGCCCGCAGGTTCAGCCGCACCACCGCCTCGCTGTTGTCGTCGAGGCGGCGGATGAGGTCCACCCGCTCGGGAATGGCGATCGCGCCCAGGCCCCCGGCCGAGATGACCAGTTGCTTGAGCGTCAGTTCCTGCTCGCCGGGCAGGGCGTACGTGCCCGGCCGGGCGATCGCCCCGCCGATGTACACGTTGCCCGTCTCAGGCGCCGGGACGTAGATGATGTCCCCGGGGCGGATGACGATGTTCCACTTCGCCGAGCCGCGGGTCAGTTTCGCGGCGTCGATCTCGATGACGCGCTGGGTGACCATCTCTTCCGGCGGAGGCAGGGCGCCGGTGTCATCGGCCGCGGCGTCGGCGGCCGGGCTCGGCCGCGTTCCGCTCTCGGACCGGGGGGCCTTGGCTTCGACCTGCACCCACCGGCCTTCCACGTTCACCCATCGCCCGCCGGAGTCCTTGCCGCCTTCCAGGGCCTCGGACAACGCGGGGGTCACGCCTTCGCTTTGCCCCTCTCCACGAGCGCCGCTTTGCTCTTGCTCTTCTTCCGCCGGCTGGTCGAGCTCTTCGGTCAGTTCGCGGATCAGCGCCTCCGGGTCGATCTGCTCCCGGGCTTCACCGCCCTGATCGCCTTCCTGGTCGGTCGGCTTGAGCGGGGGCTGGAAGGCGCCCGGCGAGGGGCGCTCGGCCTCGTAGCCGCGCTCGACCAGTCGACTGAGCGGGACCTGCCGCACCACGAACAGCGTGTCGGCGGTGGCCGGCACGCCGCCGGCCATGGCGATCGCGTCGAGCAATCGGAAGTCGCTGCGAAGCAGATTGTACGTGCCCACCCCGGCCGTCGCCCCGATCACGTTGAACGTCTTCTGCCGCTGGTCCTGGACAAGGACGCTGACCATCGGGTCGCGGAGGATCGCCGGGTCGAGGATGTCGATGATGCGCTGTTCAAGCTGCTGCACGGTCAGCCCCGCCGCCTGAATCTTCCCGATGACGGGAAGGCGCAAAAACCCCAGTTCGTCGATGCGGCGGGTCTGCACGTATTCCACGTTCGGCGTGATGAGTTCGAAGACGTTGACCGTCACGAGATCGCCCGGTCCCATGATGTACTCGGTGATCTCGGGGATGAGGTCTTCGCTGGTCACATGGGACAGGCCCGGCATGGCCTCCTCGGGCTCTTCGATGATGTCCAGGCGATCGAGGATGGGCAGCACCACGGGGGTGTTTTCCCATCGCCCGACGTTGGACGGGTCCATGTAGGAGTCCATGTCACAGGCGACGTTCATCGCCGCGGCGGCGAACAGGACGACCAGCAGCAGCGTCCGCTTCCGCGCGGGCCCGGTGAATCGGATCGAATCAGCGAAAAGCACGCGTGGCTCCTTTCACACCATCACTCGTCCGCCCGATCGACTGTCCCCGGCGGACGGGGCGTGACCGGGGCGGCCGCGACGGCGACCTTGACCCACTTTGCCAAAGCCCCCAAGCTATCACGGCTTGCGGGGCGGTTCAATCGCACCCCGCTCGCCCTTGATCGCTTTTGGAGCATCGGTTATATCCCCCTGGCGCGTTAGCGACCGGGGCCAACTTTGTCCAGCCAGAGTTATCGGTCTCTGGCCCCCAATACCTCCCACGACGGCGCGCACGCTCTGCGTGAGAATCGAACCGGCATCTTAGCAACCACTGCTTGCTCCGCAAGCGGTGAATTCCGCGGCCAGGCGATCAAGCGCCGCCGTGAACTGCGGAGCCGAACGCGAGGCAACTCTGGCGCAGATTCCGGCCGGCAAAACCGAAATCCGAAAACCGAAGACCGAATCAAGTCTCAATCCCCGACCCCCAACGCAGCGGTCGCGCCATCGAAAATCACCAACGCGTCGTTGCGGCCGATGCAACCGGGACCAGAACATCCGCAAAAAAGTAACGACTTTCCTGTACCGCGCTACCCTTGATTGCCGATCAAAAGAGAAGCAATCGAATCGGTCGCGCGGTTACACATCAGGACTTTCGATAACGGCAGTCGTCCCGTTGAGCTGGCTGGTAGCGAAACTTGGCGGGGCGGCTGCCATTTGTCCGATAAAACATTCCAGTATTAATCGGGTTCCACAAATAGTTGTGTTACGATACCGGCGTGGTGTAGCGCGCGTGGGCCGGGTCGTGGTGTCTGCATCCGTGTCCTATGGACCAAACGTTTTTCAGCCATGTCGAATCGCAATCGGGCAGTAAGATCAGCGCGCCCGCGGAACATTCGCCCGCGAACGAGCCGTTCAGCGCCTGGCTGAACGTCGACCGCCACGCAACCATTGTCGACTGCAGCGACGCGCTGGCGGCGTTGCTCGAGACGCGGCGACGCGAACTGCTCGGCAGTTCCGTATCCGGTTGGCTGGCGCCCCGTGATCGCGCGGTGGTCGAACAGCTCGCGGCCGACCCCGTCGAGGGCGAACACGAGGCGACGTTCATCACCTATCGGGGTGACTCGCGGCCGGCGCGGCTGATCGTCAACGAACCAACGCACGCTGACGATTTTCAACGCATTGCCGTGGCGCCGATCCATCAGCACGACGGCGAAGGCGCGTTCGCCGAGTCAGCCCGGATGTTCGACCACCTCCTGGCCGCCCTGCCGGGCATGGTGTATCGCTGCGATGATGACGAGCAGTGGACCATGCTTTACGCCAGCGACGGCTGCGAGGAACTGCTCGGCTACTCGCGGGCGCGACTCATCGGCGGCGAAGTGTCGTACGGGCAGCTCATCCCCCCCGCCGATCGCGCCCCGGTACGTGAAGCCGTGGCCGCGGCGGTTCGCGAGCATCGGCCCTTCGAGGTGACCTACCGAATCCGTCGCAGCGACGACCGGATGCGCTGGGTCTGGGAGCGCGGACGGGCGGTCGGCCGGAAGGACGACGGCACGACGGTGCTGGCCGGCTACATCACGGACATCACCTCGCGACTGGAGATCGAGAACTCCCTGCGCGAGCGCGAGGCCACGGTAAGCGCGATGTTCAACGCGATCCCGGAAGGGATCGTCGTGCTCGACCGGGAGATGAAGGTGACGGCGCACAACGCGGCGATGTCGCGGTGGATCGGCCGGGATTTCGTCGGCGAACCCGGCCAAAACGTTACCTGGGGCGACACTTCGATCTGCGGCGAGTGGCAGGCGCGCGAAGCGCTGCGCGCCAACGAAGGGCACAGCCGCATCCAGTCCGTCCACACGCCCGACGGTGAGCAGCGCTGGCTGCACATCCACGTCCACCCGATGACGCAACCCGACGTCGGGACGACCGGGGTGGTGATTTACGTCCGCGACATCACCGATACCCGGCAGGCGCGGCGGGACCTGGAAGAGAGTGAGGCCCGCTATCGCATGCTCTTCGAGGCAGCCCGGGACGCGGTCGCGCTGCATCCGATGCACCGTCAAGATGAACGCGTGACGTTCGTCGAAGTCAACGATGAAATGACCCGACTCGTCGGCTACAGCCGCCAGGAACTGCTGACCATGTCGCCGCTCGACCTGTTCAGCGCAGACGACCGCGCGTCGCTCGACGCCGCCCACGAGCAATTGCGGACCGAGGGGAGTCTGCGACTCGAGACGGAGCTCATCGGCAAATCGGGGCAACGCGTGCCGATCGAGACGCATGCCCAGGTCGTCCATCTGCACGGCCGGGCGATGGTGCTGAGCATCACCCGCGACATGACGGCGAGAAAGCGATCGGAAGCCCTGCTCCGCGAGGCGCACGATCGCCTGGAGCACCGGGTGACGGAGCGGACGGCGGCGCTGCGCCGGGTGAACGAGCAGCTCCGCCGCGAGGTCCTCCAGCGAATGCAGATTCAGCAGGCGCTGGTGGCCGAGCGCGATTTCGCCGAGCAACTGCTCGAAACCGCGCCGTGCATCGTGCTCGTGCTCGACCCCGATGCACGGATCATCCGGTACAACCGGTTCATGGAGAATCTCTGCGGCCGACCGATGGACGAGGCGGTCGGCCTGTCATGGTTCGAAAACTTCCTGCCCGAATCGGAGCAGCAGGAGGTGCGCGAGCTGTTCGAACGATGCATCGTCCATCCCCGGGACACCAGCAGTATGGGGAAGGTGCTCGCCGGCGATGGGTCGATGCGGGACGTGGAATGGCACAACCGCGTCCTGCACGACGCCGCCGGGCAGGGGATCGGCATCATGTGCGTCGGCCTGGACGCGACCGACCGGGTCGCCGCGGAGGACCGGTCGCGCCGACACCTCAACGAACTGGCGCACGTTTCGCGGCTGGTAAGCATCGGGGAGATGGCGGCGGAACTCGCCCACGAGCTGAACCAGCCGCTGGCGGCGATCGTCAACTACACCCGCGGGTGCGTGAGGCGGCTGGAGGAGCCCGGGCTCGACATCGAGCGCATCCGCGAAGCGATGGAGCTGTCGGCCAGCCAGGCCCTGCGGGCGGGCGAGATTATCCGCCGCCTCAAGGACTTCGCCCGGCGGCAGGAGCCCGAGGGCAAACCGCTCGAGCTCAACGCCCTGGTCGACGGGATGATCCGTCTGAATTTCACCGAAGCCCGGGCCGGGGAGGTCGAAGTCGTTCAACGACCGCAGGAGGATCTGCCGCCGGCCCTGGGCGACCGGGTGCAGGTCGAGCAGGTCCTGCTCAACCTGCTGCGCAACGCCCTCGAAGCGGTGCAGGGCCGAAGCGACGGTCCGCGCCGCGTGACCATCGAGACCCGCGGTCGCGGCGACGCCGAGGTTGAGGTGGCGATCAGCGACACGGGCGTCGGCGTGGAGGAGGACGCGGGCGAGGCAATCTTCGATCCCTTCATGACGACCAAGGAATCGGGGATGGGCATGGGCCTGGCCATCAGCCGAACCATCATTGAGGCCCACGGCGGACGACTGTGGTACGAACCGAACAACCAGGTCGGCAGTGTGTTTCGCTTTGTCCTGCCAACCGTGAACAGATGAGTCTGTGGATATGTTGACCGAACAAGGGGTCGACCGCGAAGTGCGGAGTGCAGGCATGGCCGATAAAAACAGGGTGTACATCGTAGACGACGATCAAGCGATGCGGCAGTCACTGCAATTCCTGTTGGAGTCAGTCGATCTGGAGGTGCGGACGTTCGACTCGGCGGAGGCGTTTCTGGACGCGCTCGATCCCGAGGCGATCGGGTGCCTGGTGGTCGACCTGCGGATGCCCGGGATGAGCGGGGCGGTGTTGCAGGACCAGCTCACCGATCGCGCGCCCGACCTGCCGGTGATCATGGTCACCGGCTACGGGACGGTGAGCACGGCGGTGAAGGCGATGCGGAGCGGGGCGTTTGACTTCATCGAGAAGCCGATCAACGACCAGGCCCTGCTCGACCGCGTGCAGGAGGCCCTGCGGGCGGCGGAGGAGCGTCGCCGGCGACGCCGGGCCATACAGCACTACGCCGAGCGCCTCCAACGCCTCACCCGCCGCGAGGAAGAGGTGATGAACCTCATCGTCGACGGCATGTCCAACCGCCAGGTCGCCGAGAAACTCGGGCTCAGCGAGAAGACGGTCGAAGTCCACCGCGCCCGCATCATGGACAAGACCGAAGCCCGCAATGTCGTCGATCTCGTGCAACTCGTCCTCCGCTTCCGTGATTACGAGGAAGAGGAAAACGAAGACGAACAGAATGCAACGAGCTGACGGGCGGGCGCTGAGTCCAGGGTGCATGACCTGCCCCGGGTGTGAATTCACCGCCAAGGCGCCAAGAAGCGCCAAGCCCGCCAAGGGCGTGAAGACGCTGACGCCGTGAAGCCGGAGGCCGGCCGCGACGCGCTGTGCGCGTTCGCCCCGGGCTAGGCGAGTTCAACGCATGCCGGCT
>CAYFQS010000080.1:0-12066 GCA_964345245.1 uncultured Planctomycetaceae bacterium
TCGCTGACGCTCCGGTCCGGCTTGGCTCGGATCGTCACGAACGTTTGAAGTGCTTCTCGAGATCGCGGAGGGTCAGGCGGACGGTGGTCGGTCGGCCGTGGGGGCAGTGGCTCGATCGCTCGAGGTCCCCGCGGCGGCGGAGCAGTTCGGCGAGTTCCTGCTCGCTCATCGCGTCGCCCGCCCGGATCGCCGCCTTGCAGCTCATCATGTCGATCACCTCGTGCAGCGCCCCCTCGTCGTCGACGTGGAAGTCGTCTTCCTCGGCCCGGTCGAGCAGTTCGGCGACGAACGCGCCCGGCTCCACGCCGCGGTCGAACAGCAGCGTGGGAAACGCCTGCACGCCGATCGTGCTCGGCCCGGTGGGCGCGGCCTCGATGCCGAGGCGATCGAGCAACGGCTCGATCGCCTCCAGCGTCTGGCCGCGTTGACCGCTCGCCTCCACCGGGGCCGGGGTCAGCAGCCGCTGGCTCTCCAGCCGGCCATGATTGCGGATGCGGTCGTAAAGCTGCTGGAACATCATCCGCTCGTGCAGGGCGTGCTGGTCCACGATCACCAGTCCCGTCTCGTCCTGGGTCACGATGTAGGAATCGTGCACCTGCAGAATCTTCGTCGCCGACGGACGCACATCGTCGGTCAGCTTCTCGTCCTCCGACGCATCGGGGTCGGCGCTGGGGTCGTAGCCGAGCTCCTCGCGGACCTGCTGATAGACGAAGCCCTTCTGCGTGGGGTTCATGCGGCGGAAGTAGTCCACGAACTGCCGAACCGCGTGTTCATCGGTGCGCGGCTTCGGGCCGCCGGTCGATGCGTCGCGGTCTTCGCCCATCCGCCCGGCATCGGTCGATGGTGAACCCGAGCCGAGCGGCAGCGTCGGTTCGGGATCGCCGGGCAGCTCGCGCAGTTCGAAGCCCCGGCCGGCGTCCGAACGATCTTCGCCCGCCGGGGCGGAGGCGCCGAAGCCGACCTGCGGCGTGAGGTCCTCGGCGAGCAGGCGCTGGCGCATCACCGCGAGCACCGCCCCGTGCATCTGGTTGCCGTCGGCGAAGCGGACCTCCGCCTTCGCGGGGTGCACGTTGACGTCGACCTCGCGGGGGTCGAGTTCGATGAACAGCACCACCATGGGCTGGCGGGCGGGCTCCATCAGCCCGCGGTAGGCCTCCTTCATCGCGTGCATGATGTGGCGGTCCCGCACCGGCCGGCGATTGACGTAGACGTACTGATATTTCGTGTTGGACTTGGCCAGCGACGGCAGGCCGGCCAGACCCCACAGCCCGATGCCGCGCTCGTCGCTGTCGAATTCGAGCATCGCCTCTTCCATGTCTTCGCCGAGCACGGCGAGGCACCGGGGGCGGGGGGCCTGGCCCGGCGGCACGTCGAACACCCCACGCGCGTTGTGCGTGAGCTTGAACCCCACGCCGGGATGGGCCATCGCGGTGCGGCGGAGCAGTTCGTGGATGTGGCCGAACTCGGTCGACTCGGCCCGGAGGAACTTGCGGCGGGCGGGGGTGTTGAAGAACAGGTTCCGCACCTCGACCCGCGTCCCGGTCGAGCCCGAGGCGGGTCGCACTTCGCCCACCTCTTCGCCGGACGTTTCGATCATCGCCGCGGCGTCGTCTTCCGCCCGGCGACTGGTCAGCCGGAGCCGGGACACCGAGGCGATCGACGCCAGGGCCTCGCCGCGGAAACCCATGGTGGAGATCGCGGCGAGGTCCTCGGCCGAGGCGATCTTGCTCGTGGCGTGCGGGGCGACGGCCAGGGCGACCTCGTCCGCGGCGATGCCCACGCCGTCGTCCGCCACGCGGATCAGTTCCCGTCCCCCGGCTTCGACCTGCACGTCGATCTGCCGCGCCTCGGCGTCGAGGGCGTTCTCGATCAGTTCCTTCACCACCGACGCCGGCCGCTCGATCACCTCCCCCGCGGCAATCTGATTCACCAGCAATGGACTGAGCTTGCGGATGGCCATATGCGGCTATTGTAACGGGTAGAGGGGGCAAGAGACGAAGAGAGCAAGAGACGAAGTGGTGGAGGGGCAAACTCCAAATCCGAAATCCGAATCCCGAATCCCCGAATCGAATCCCGAGACCGAATGTCCCGATGACGCAACGCCCCCTCTTGGGGCATTGACTCATTGGACCATTCGGGCATTGATTCAGACTTCGGATTTTGCCCATGGCGTTGGGGCGCGGCAGGACGGCCAATCGCTCGGCGGATCGTTCCTTCCCGGCCCGCCCCGCGCAAAAAACAGCCCCGAACGGGGAGGCATACCGGTCGGGGCTGATCCAGGGGCTCGTAACTGATTGGGCGAAGGGGACTCGCCCACAGGGGGACGTTGGGGGACACAAGTCGCGCGTTACGAACCTCCCTAGTTGGGGGCTTGGTGAATCTGCTTCACCCGTCGCCGCAGCAGCCCGATGCCGCCGAGGATCGCCAGCCCGAGCGTCGCGGGTTCGGGGATCATGTCGATGGTCGGCCCCTCGAACTCTTCCGTGGGCGGGACCTCGAAACTGCTCAGCACCGGCTGCCCGCCGCCGCTGCCCGCCGCTGCCGACCACGTCGGGCTCGCCGGCAGATCGACCTCGGCAGGCAGGATCATCGCCTCATCGGCGTCGATCAGCGCCACCTTGCCGTCGTTGAACCAGAGCAGTTGCAGCACCGCCTGGGCGGCGAGGCGATCGTAGGTGAACTTCACGTCATCGTAGGTGCCGTTGAGAATCTGCCCGACCAGCGTCGGGTCGATCCGCGGCGTGGCGTCGAGCACGGCGGCGGGATCGGTGATCACCACGTGCTCGTACACCATGTCGTTGTTCGTGCTCATCAGCAACTCGGCGATCTCCTGGGCGAACAGCAGATCGCTGACGTTCGACGGATTCGTGCCGCCGGCCAGGGTGTTGTCGTTGTCGACGTCGGCCCGAACGACGCCGGCGCCGATCAGCAGCGCCGCGAGGGCGAGCGTGACCGGTCTCTTCGCGGGATGTCGGGTCGTGTTGATCATCACTGCACCATCCGCCCCGTGTGGGTTCCGACGCTGATTGGCGGGCCGAGCGGCGCCGCATCCGTGGACAAGGTCCAATTCATCCGGGGGCGAGGCAAACCGGCGGGGCGAAAAATCCCGTGACGCGGTTCGGGTGGTGCGGGTCGTGACACCTGCGCGGCGGCTGCTATGATGAGTCGATGTCCAAGACCGACCCCAAGACCGCGATTTTCCCCGGCACGTTCGACCCGATCACCAACGGTCACCTCGACGTGATCCGCCGCGGACACACGCTGTTCGACCGGTTCGTGGTCGCCATCGGCCACAATCCGGAGAAGGCCGAACTCTTCCCCCTGCGCGAGCGGATTGAGATGATCCGGGAGGTGATCGACCTCGAATGCATCACGGTGGAGGTCCACAGCTACGAAGGTTTGACCGTCGACTTCGCCCGGCAGACCGGGGCGTCGGTGATCCTCCGCGGCATCCGCAACTTCTCCGACCTGCAGTTCGAGTTTCAGCTCGCCCTGACCAATCGGGCGGTGGCCGGGATCGAGACGGTCTGGATGATGGCCGGGGAGCAGTACGGGTTCACCAGCGCCTCGCTGATCAAGCAGATGGCCGCCGCAGGGGACATCGACCGGCTGGACTGGCTGCTGCCCGCCACCGTGATCGAGCGGATGCGCGAGAAGCGGCACGAGCTGCGCGCCCTGATCGACGACGGCCACATGAGCATGGACCACTGACCCCCGCCTGCGATCTCCGCCATGATTGACTACCGCGTGATCAGCATCGGCTGCCTGTCCCGCCATCCGCTCTGGGAGGAGCGGGCCGCGGCCCGCAGCGCCCACAGCACGACCACGCTCCTCCGCACCGACGACAAGACGATCCTCGTCGATCCGGGGCTGCCGGCCGAGGCGGTCGCCGCCCGCCTCACCGAGCGCAGCGGCCTCACGCCCGCCGATGTGACCGATGTATTCCTCACCAACTTCCGCCCCGCCCATCGGCGCGGGCTGTTCGCCTTCGAGAAGGCGAACTGGTGGGTCTTCGAACCGGAGCGCGAGACGGTCGGCCGCATGCTCATCGAGCGGCTTCAGTCGGAGACCGAGCCCGAAGCCCAGGAGATCATCAAGCAGGAAGTGGCGATCCTCAAGCGCTGCCGGCCGGTGACCGAGCCGCTCGCCCCGCAGGTCGATCTGTTCCCGTCGACCGGCTACACGCCGGGCACCTGTGGGCTGTTGATCTCCCTGGCCCAGAGCACGGTGCTCGTGGCGGGCGACGGGGTGCCGACGGTCGAGCACCTGCGTCGCGGGCAGGTGCTCGCCGGGGCGTACGACACCGAGCAGGCCCGCGCGAGTCTCGCCGAGGCGATCGAGATCGCCGACTGGATCGTCTGCGGCCACGACAATCTCGTGCCCAACATGACCCGGCGGATGTTCTGAGGATTTCCAAGCCGGACTGGAGCGAAGCGTAGGTCCGGATTCGAAGAGCGCGCCAACGCCCTTCCCGTCCCGAACGTCGGGCCGCGGCCAAACGTCGATGGCATGAACGGTGAGTTCGAGACATGGCGGTGGCTGCTGACACCGGCGGCCGAGGCGCTCGTGCGGCGGGCGGCGGCGTGCGAATCGTTCGATCCCGCGGCGATCGCGTCGCTGCGGCGCGACGCAACCGAAGCACAGGCGCGGGCGGCGATCGAGCTCGTGCTCGCCCGGCGAAAGGCGGCGGCGAAGTTCGCTCACGCCGACCGCATGCTCGTCGACGTCGAGGGCGTGGAGCAGGCGAGCAGCGACGCGGTCGCCCGGCACAAGGCGGCCCGGTTTGCTGAACGCGGCATGGAACGGGCGTGCGACCTGTGCTGCGGGATCGGCGGTGACGCGATGGCCCTCGCCCGCCATACCCACCTGTGGACGTTCGATGCCGATCCGGTGCGGGCGCTGATGAGCTCGCACAACGTCGGAATCGCCGGCGGCGATTGCCGGGCGGTGGCCGTGGACGTCACGACCCAGCGGTGGGCGGGCCGAGCGGTGCACGTCGACCCGAGCCGGCGAAGCGCCGACCGACGAACCCATCGCTATGCCGACCTTCGCCCCGGTCCGGCGTTCATCGCACAGTTGCTCGATCAGTGCAGCGACGCGGCGGTCAAGCTTTCGCCCGCGGTGGACATCGAGTCTTTGCCGCCGGGCGAGCTGGAGATCATCGGCGAGAGCGGCGGCCTGGTGCAGGCGGTGCTGTGGACGGGCCGGCTCGCCCGGGCGGCGCGGTCGGCGACGCGCCTGCCCGCCGGCCACACGATCTCCGGCACGCCGATGGATCCGCCGGTCGGCCCGCTCGGCCGATACCTGCTCACCGTCGACGCCGCGGTGGAACGGGCCGGGTTGATGGGCAACCTCGCCGAGTCGCTCGGCCTGGCCGCCCCGCACCCGCGGCTCGGCGTGCTCAGCGCCGACGCGCCCGTCGACCACCCCATGCTCACACCGTTTGAGCTGATCGAGACCATGCCCTGGCGGGCGAAGCGGGTGAGGCAGTGGCTCACCGCCCACGATGGCGGGATCGCCGAGATCAAGACCCGCGGCAAGGCGGTCGACCCCGACCGCGTGCAGCGCCGGCTTCGCGGTGAGGGTGCGACCACGCACACCGTGTTTATTTTCCGGCTCAATCGGAAGCTCGAGGCGTGGATCACGCGGCGGATTGCCGCGGCAACGGATTGACCGCTGAGGCGCTGAGCCGCAGAGGAAGCGGCGAGGGATTCAACTGTGCAGATGACTTTCTGAGAAAGGCAAGGCACTCCTTCCGCGGCCCCATCCACACGCGGCGTTCGAATCGCCCGCCGCCACCGGCCCATGCGTAATCTCCGTGGTGGGCTTCGCGGACTCAGCACCACCCTACTTGCGGCGGCTCGGCGGTTTATCGTTTGTCACCGTCCGCGGTAGGATGTGAAGTCGATGAAGCTTTCGCATCGCATGAGCTGGCAACTGGGGCTGCTGGTGGCGGGGATCGTGGTGCTCGCCGCGGCGTCGTTGTGGGGGGTGCGCGGGCTCGGGGCGGACCTCACCCGGGCCCTCGCCCGGTATCGCCAGCTTCGGATCATTTACGAGATCGGCCTGCCGGCGGCCGCGGCGAGGCAGGCGATGGCGGCCGGGCCGCCCCGTCCCGCCGCCGCCCGCGACGCCCTGCTCAACGCCGACGCGAAGTTCGAACGCTTCGCCGCCTCCGACTTCTCCGACGACGAAGCGATGCGCCAAGCCATCGCCAGCACACGCGACGTGCTCGACCGGGCACTGCGGTCGGTGGAGGGGGGCCAAGCGGAGCAGGCCGCCGCGGTCACCTCCATCAACGCCGTGCTCAACCGCGTGGCCCGCATGGCCGAACTCACCCGCACCGGCATCGTGGCCGTGGAGACCGAGGCCGCCAACCGGCAACGCACCACGCTGATCGTACTCGCGGTGGTGAGTGGTTTGATCGTCATCGGTGCCGTGGCGATCGGCGTGCGGCAGTACCGCGGCGTCGTCCATCCGCTGAATCAGCTCGGCGAAGGCGTCCGGCGCATCGCCCAGCGCCGGTTTGATCGGCCCTTGCCCGTGACGGGGGATGACGAGCTCGCCGCCCTCGCCGTCGAGTTCAACCGCATGGCCGACCAGCTCGATCAACTCTACCGCCACCTCGAGCAAAAGGTCGCCGAGACGAGCCGGCAGCTCGTACGCAGCGAGCGGCTGGCGAGCGTCGGGTTCCTCGCCGCCGGGGTGGCCCACGAGATCAACAATCCGCTCGGCGTGATCAGCGGTCATGCCGAGCTCGCCCGCCGGCGGCCCGCCGCCACCGACGACGCCGAGCTCGACGAGGCCCTGCGGGTCATCGCGGACGAGGCGTTCCGCGGCAAGCGGATCATCGAGAAGCTGCTGTCGCTGTCCCGGCCGGGCGAGCAGTCTCGCGGGTCGATCTCCCTCGCCGCCGCGGCCGAGGACGTGGCCGCCATGGTCCGCGGCCTGCCGCAGCACCGCGACAAGCCGCTCACCCTCGACCTGCAAGGCCCCCTCCAGGTGCACGCCAGCGATGTCGAGATCAAGCAGGTGCTGCTGAACCTGGTGGTCAATGCGATGGAGGCGACCGCGGCCGGCGGCGAGGTGGGGCTCGCCGGTCGCCGCATCGGCGACACGGTCGAGCTGAGCGTGACCGATCGCGGCCGGGGCATGACGGTCAGTCAGATCGAGCGGGTCTTCGAACCGTTCTACACCGACAAGCGCGGTGCCGGCGAGCCCGGCACAGGCCTGGGCCTTTCCATCGTGCACGCGATTGTGGAAGATCATGGGGGGCGAATCCGCGCGACGAGTTCCGGGCCCGGCGAAGGCAGCCGATTCGTGATCGAACTGCCCGCGGTGTGAACAGGTGCTGGCATTCAATGAACGAGCGCTCCATGAACGAACCATTGGTCCTGGTGGTCGAAGACGAACCGCGCCTGCGGGAGATGCTGCTCAAGGCCCTGCCGGACATGGGCTTCGCCGCGGTGGGGGCGGCGTCGGCGGAACAGGCGCTGCGTGCGATCCACGACCGGTCGTGCGCCATCGCGATCCTCGATCTCAACCTGCCCGGCATCGGGGGCATGGAGCTGTTCGAGAAGCTCCACAGCGAGCAACCCGACATGCCGGTGATCATCCTGACCGGCTACGGGGATCTCGATGCGGCCCGGCAGGCGATCCGCCTCGACGTGGTCGACTTCCTCACCAAGCCGTGCCCGCTCGGCGAGCTCGAAGCCGCCCTTGATCGGGCGAAGCGTCGCTGGCTGGAGCGGACCTCGCCGGTCACGGACAACGTCTTCGAGTCTCCCGGCGCCGGCGAGGCGGACGATGATTCACCGCGAACACTGGCCGACCTGGAGAAACGGCGCATCCTCGACGCCCTGGAGCGGCACGATGGCAATCGCCAGCAGGCCGCCGGCGAACTCGGCATCAGCGTGCGGACGCTCTACTACCGCCTGAAGCAGTACACCGCGGGGCAGTGAGCCCGTAAGCCCGCCGCCCGGCGGCGGCGGGCCCCCACGCCCCATGAGCTCCCGGCCCCGCCTGATCCCGTCCCGCGACTGTGCCGCCATGCCGCGTGAACAGAACTCCACCCACCGGTCCCAATCTCCGTGCGTGCTCACGCGGAACAGCTTGTCGATGTACTCCTCCTTGTACCGTTCGAAATAGGCGCTCATGTAAAGCCACGGCAAGTGTAAATCGCACCACTCATACGTGGTCAGAGACAGCAGCGCCCGGCCGATGCGGCCATTGCCGTCGCGAAACGGATGGATGGCCTCGAACTGGTAGTGAGTCAGGTAAGACCGCACCAGCGGATCATGCGGACTACTTGTCTCGTTCAGATACTTCTCCAGCGCGTTGAGACACTCGTGCATCTGAGGCACGGGCGGCGGGTCAACGGTCAGGCAGGGGGCGGGCGCGGAAGCCGATGATGGTGGCGACGGGGCGGAGGCCGCCGATCTTCGTACCGCCGCGGACGGTCGACGCCTCATGGCCGAGCCCGAGCCAGGTCGACCGCCCGCCGTCGAGCCGCATCGCGTCGGTCGCGCCGCGCTGCACGAGCAGTTCGGTCGCGAGTCGGAGCGTGCAGTCCTCGAACGTGGCGAGATACGCCTCCTTCGTCTCCCGGTCCACGCCGAAGAGCGATCGTGAGGTGCGCTCGCCGGCGTGCCGGTCAAGCCAGGGGTTCATCCGTCCGTTCTTGATCGGCACGAAGCCGCTGCCCACCGCCCACGTCGCCCGCTCCACGACGTCCTTCGGCGGGGGTTTGCGCTGCACGGCCGGGTTCATCTGCTCCTCGAACCACAGCAGATAGCTGTGCTGGAAGATATGGTTGACCTCGCCGGCGACGATCAGCGTGTGCCCCGATCTCGCCAGGTCGCCGGGCAGATAGATTCGCGGGCTTTTTCGCCGGCCGTAACGGCTCCGGAACTGGTCGCAGTTCATCGCCACCGCGAGATCGTGGTGTCCCGCCGCAAGGGCCGGGTACGCCAGGTGGTATTCCCAGCCCTCCGCCTTCGCCTCGGGATCGACCGGCGTGATGAACAATTCCACGCCCTCGGCGTCGAGATCGACCGTGACCACGTGCCCCAGCCCTGCCCCTTCACGCCCCGCCGGCACTTTGAAACACTCGTAGGTCACGCCCCGGTAGATCGGCGTCGGCGGGACCGGCCGGGCCCGCGTGGCCCAGGCATACCCGCCTCGCCCCAGCAGCAGCACTGCCGCCAGCAGGCACAGCCTTCCCGCCCACCGCAGCACGCCGCGGACGATCCGGCGCCATCGTGGTTCGGGTGGCTTGGTCATCGCTCAGCCGCCGAGGGGAACGAGTTGATCGACCAGTTCGTCGCGGTCGGCCGGCTTCGCCAGGTCGACCGGCAGCACCACGCCGTGCTCGTGGTCGCTGTTGATGATCAGCACGCGGTCGCCTTCGAGTTCGTAGCCGAACTCGGCCGGCTGGTGACCGATCACAAAGGTCGTGCAGCCCCAGCGCGCGGCGAGTTCGCCCGTCCAGTCGGGCTCGAAGTTCCGCCCCCACACCAGCAGGTACGCCCCGCCGGTCGGAGCGTGGCGGTCGGCGTCGGTCAGGTCCCGCTCGATCAGGCCGGGGTCGAACGTCGCCCGTCGCGAGGCCGCGGGCAAGCTGTGCAGGCACATCAACCCGTTGGCGCAGCGCAGGGCCAGCGGCAGGGCGTGCACGAACCGCTCGATCGCCGCGTGCACCTTCTCCGCATCCTCGCCGAACACGTAATCGATCCCCGCATCGAAGACCTCGACCACGTTGACCGCGTCCTTGCTGATCCCTTCGCCGTTGGCCTGGGCGAGTTCGTGATTGGCCAGCAGCATGTGCACGCGGCCGGGGTATTCGAGCATGAGCGAAGCGATGCGGACGAGGCCGCGATAGCTGAAGTCCATGCCGTTGACCAGCCGCTCGCCGTGGATCATCTCCTGCACCACGAGGTGATGATCCTCGCCCTTCTCGAGCCGGGCGAGCTTGAGAATCCTCCGCATGTTCTCGCGGTGATCGTGGACGTCGCCGGTGACGAGCAGTCGGCCTTTGTCCGGCAGGTCGACGGTCGATCCCGTGCGGTGATCGTGGTTGAGCATGGCGTCGGCGGCCCGCCCGAGCACGTCGCACACCGCCGCCGCGTCCTGCATGTTCACCGATCCATCCGTGGCGCTCATGCGGATAAATTAGTCTGACCGCGGATTGCGGGCAACTGGCGAGTGATGATCCGGGACGACGAGACGAAGTGCAGCCCAACCCGAATCGTCCCACCCACGGCTGCGGAGTCGTTAGAATGACGGGCCATGAATCACACGACGCGATCGACGACGATTCTCTCGGTGCGGCGCGGCGACACGGTCGCGCTCGGCGGGGACGGGCAGGTGACGATGAACGACGTGGTGGCCAAGGCCGACGCGTCGAAGGTTCGCCGCCTCGAAGCCGGCGAAGGCAAGGCGGTGGTGGTCGGCTTCGCCGGCTCCGCCGCCGATTCCTTCGCCCTGCTCGAACGCTTCGAGGGGAAGCTCAAAGACTCGCCCGGGAACATCAAGAAGGCCGCCATCGAACTGGCCAAGCTCTGGCGCACCGATCGGATGCTTCGCCGGCTCGAGGCGCTCATCGCCGTGGTCGACGCCGAGTACTCGCTGCTCATCAGCGGCTCGGGCGACGTGATCGAGCCGTCGGACGGCGTGATCGGGATCGGCTCCGGCGGGGCCTACGCCACCGCCGCCGCCCGCGCCCTGCTCGCCCACAGCGATCTCGACGCCGAGCAGATCGTCCGCGAGGGCCTTGGCATCGCCGGCGACCTCTGCGTCTACACCAACAGCCACATCTCGGTGGAAACGCTCTGAGATGGCCCGCCGCAAACGGCGACGCCAATTCGCCGGCGTGATGACCTGGGCCGTCGCCGCGCTGCACGCCGCGGTGCTGCTGACTTTCGCCGTCGATCCCTCCGACCCGCCGCGAGTCGAGGGACTGTTTCAACTGCTCTGGGCGGCGGCGCATCGGCCGGCGTTCTATCCCCTCGTCGCCCTGCTCGTCGCCGGGCCGGTGCTCACCTGGCTGGCGTGGTGCGTCCGCGGGCCGCACCGGCCGTGGCTCCTCGCGAGCTGGGCCGCGTTCCTCCCCCTCGCCATCCTCTGGCACAGCCACCGCCTGACCGTCATGCTTCGCATCCTCTGGCAGCAGCTCTGACGTCCCGCCGCGACGCGCCCCGGCTGCGCGGTGCGATCCGCCCTCGCCCCGCCGGGGCGGGCTGCTAGAATCGATCGACCATGAAGCAGTACCTCGACCTGATGCAACACATTCTCGACCGCGGCTCGCGGAAGGGCGACCGCACGGGGACCGGCACGCGGTCCATCTTCGGCTACCAGATGCGGTTCGATCTCGCCGCGGGATTCCCGCTGGTGACCACGAAGAAGCTGCACCTGAAATCCATCATCCACGAGCTGCTGTGGTTTCTCCGGGGCGAGACGAACGTGCGGCCGCTTCACGAGGTCGGCGTGAGCATCTGGGATGAGTGGGCGGATGAGACCGGCGAGCTCGGACCGGTGTACGGCCGGCAGTGGCGCTCCTGGCCCACGCCGGACGGCGACAGCGTCGATCAGATCCGCCGGCTCATCGACACGATCCGCGCCGATCCGGACTCCCGCCGCCTGATCGTCAGCGCCTGGAACGTGGGGGAGCTGGAGCACATGGCCCTGCCGCCGTGCCACGTGCTGTTCCAGTTCTACGTCTCGCCGGGCGATGCGGGTTCGTCGCGGCTGAGCTGCCAGCTCTACCAGCGCAGCGCGGACGTGTTCCTCGGCGTGCCGTTCAACATCGCCAGCTATTCCCTGCTGACCATGATGGTCGCCCAGGTCACCGGACTCGCCCCGGGCGAGTTCATTCACACCTTCGGCGACGCGCACCTGTACAGCAACCACCTCGACCAGGCCCGCGAGCAGCTCGGCCGCGAACCGCGCCCGCGCCCGACGATGAAGATCAATCCGGACGTGGCTTCTATTGACGATTTCGTCTACGACGATTTCGAACTGGTCGGCTACGACCCGCACCCGCACATCAAGGCCCCGGTCGCGGTGTGA
>CAYFQS010000081.1:0-12044 GCA_964345245.1 uncultured Planctomycetaceae bacterium
CGGGCGAACTGGTGAGTCTCGTCAAATCCTCCGACCTGCGCGGGCGGGGCGGGGCGGGGTTCAGCGCGGGGCTGAAGTGGTCCTTCCTGCCCGATCCCGACGGCGAGCCGCGGTATCTTGCCGTCAACGCCGACGAGTCCGAGCCGGGCACGTTCAAGGATCGGATGATCATGGATTTCGATCCGCACCTGCTGCTCGAGGGTATCGCGATCTGCATGCACGCATGTCAACTGGACACGACATACATCTACATCCGCGGTGAGTACCACCACCAGGCGAACGTGATGAAGCGGGCGGTGGCCGAGGCATATGAGCACGGCATGTTCGGGGAGAACAGTCGGCTGGGCAAGGTCAACGAGCGCTGGCCGCGGGTGTTCGTGCACGTCGGGGCGGGGGCGTACATCTGCGGAGAGGAGACGGCGTTGCTGGAATCGCTGGAAGGCAAGCGCGGCTGGCCGCGGATCAAGCCGCCGTTCCCGGCGGTGAAGGGCGCCTTCGGCCGGCCGACGGTGATCAACAACGTCGAGACCCTCGCCATGCTCGGGCCGATCCTGGACAAGGGCGTGGACTGGTTCAAGTCGATGGGCCGGGCGTCCGTGCTCAGCGACAAGGCTCCCGGCTCCTTCGGGCCGAAGCTGTTCGGCGTGTCGGGCCACGTCGAGCGCCCCGGCGTCTACGAAGAGCAGCTCGGCATCAGCATGCAGGAACTGATCGAGAAGTACTGCGGCGGGATGCGCGGCGGGAAGAAGTACAAGGCCGCGGTCCCCGGCGGCGTGTCCATGGGCTTCCTCGGCACCGATCAGTACGACGCGGAACTCGATTTCGACATCGGCAAACGCTACAACGTCCTCGGCCTCGGCACCGCCGGGGTCATCGTCATGGACGAAGACACCGACATCGTCAAGATGACCCGCAACATCGTGCGCTTCTTCGGCCGGGAAAGCTGCGGGCAGTGCACGCCCTGCCGCGACGGCAGTGGCTGGCTGAGCAAGATGCTCCACCGCATCGAGCGCGGCGAGGGGCGGATGAAGGACATCGATCTCATGGACGAGCTCGCCCAGTCGATGGGCGCGATGCCCGGCACGACGATCTGCGGCCTGGCCGACGGCATGAACTGGGCAATCAAGACCGCCCTCGCCAAGTTCCGCGACGAGTTTGAATCCCGCTGCAAGTCCGACCTGGTGCAGGTCAGCGTCCGCACGAAGCTGGCTGTGGGGTGAGCTAATTGTCGAGTTGGACGAAGTCACGACGGCCGAAGGAGCAGAGTTTCTCAAGCCGGACCGGAGCGTCAGCGAAGGTCCGGATGCGACTTCGCATCACCCGCCAGCGGGCGCGTCGTAAGAAGACACCCGTGATCTGGTGATCGCGGGTGCATTTCATCCGTTCCTGCCTCCCCGTCTCCCTGACCTCGTCCTCACCGCTCCGGGTTCTCCTCCACCGTTCTCCGTCTCCGGCTGCCCCCTCAGACCTTGCGGAGCTTCGTGATGCGCCCGCCGATGATCCACTCGACAACAAAAACGTCGCCGTTCTCGGCCACGGCGATCCCGTGCGGGGAGTTGAATCGGCCGGGTTGCACGTAGCTGGTGCCGGCGAGGTTCGGCCAGCCCGCCACCTTCGTCACCTCCTGGTTGTCGCCGAGATTGGCCGCGACCTTGTCTTCGCGGTCGAGAATCTTCACCCCCGCGAAGAGTTCGGGGATGTAACAGGCATCGCCCTGGAACACGAACCCGCACGGGCTGTGCACGGTGTTCTCCACGACGCGCTTGTAGTTGCCCTCGGCGTCGTAGACCTGAATCCGCTTGTTCGAGCGGTCGGCGACGTACAACTCCGGCGCCGCCCCGCGATAGCTGAACATGATGCCGTGCGGACACGCGAACGCCCCCGCCTCGCCTTCCTCGCCGTTGATGGACTGGATGTAGTTGCCCGCCTCGTCGTAGCGATGGATGTGGCTTGAGCCGTAGCCGTCGGTCACCCAGATATCCCCGTTGCCGCCGAAGCGTTTTTCATGCACGGCGACCCACGTGGGCACGTACTTCGCCTCGTGATACACGCGGTGGTCGGGCTTCTCGATGTTCTGCACCGTCCTGCCGTCGAGGGTGGTCTTGACGACCTCGGCCGATTCCTGGTCGGTGAGCCAGAGGTATTCTTCGCCTTCCTCCTTGACCAGCGTCATGCCGTGGGCCCCGCCGAAGCGATCGCCCCACGAATTCACGAGCTTGCCATCCGCGTCGTATTCCAGCACGGCGGGATGGGCCTGGTTGAACACATGCACGTGACCGTCGTCATTGACCACCACGCCGTGCGTCCGTCCATTGGCCCGGCCGCTCTCGGTGTCCGGAATCTTCGCCCAGTTGTCGATCCATTCGTAGGTGAAATCGCCGCTGCCGATCTGCATGGTCTTTGCTCCGTCGTGTGTCAAACCCCGACTCGAAGTCGAATCTTTGCCTCTCCGCGTCCGGATTTCCACTGCGGGGGCGAAAGGGGCCTGCCGAGGGACAGGGCGGCGCGATAAGATGGTCGGCCGGCTACTCATGCGCGGGAGATGCTTTCCATGTCCTTCAACACCTCCGACTATCGCATTGAACCTGGAACGCAGGTCGACCTCGACGCACGCGCGAGCCGGGACGACGGCGGCTTGGACAAGGACGAAGGCAAGGATCGCTTCAAGGCGCTGCGCAAACGCCTGGTCGAACTCCAGGAACTGCTCTACGCCGAGGATAAGCATTCGCTGCTCGTCGTGTTCCAGGCCATGGACGCCGGGGGCAAGGACTCGACCATCCGTCACGTGTTCGGCCGGGTGAATCCACAGGGCTGCCGGGTGGCGAGCTTCAAGTCGCCCAGCACGCTGGAAGGGGCGCACGACTTCCTCTGGCGGATTCATGACCAGGTCCCGAAGCGAGGCATGATCCGCGTTTTTAATCGTTCGCACTACGAAGACGTGCTCATCGTTCGCGTGAAGGGCTTCGTCCCGGAATCGGTGTGGAGCCGGCGGTACGAGCACATCAACAACTTTGAGAAGCTGCTCGCCGACGAAGGCACGCACATCCTCAAGTTCTACCTGCACATCTCGAAGGACTACCAGCGTGAGCGGCTGCAGCGCCGCCTCGACCGGCCGGACAAGCACTGGAAGTTCAACCCCGACGACCTGTCCGAGCGCCAGCGGTGGGACGCCTATCGCGTTGCCTTCGAGGATGCGATCGGCCGCTGCGCGACCGGGCATGCGCCGTGGTACGTCGTGCCGTCGGAGCGGCGATGGTTCCGCGATCTGCTCGTGGCGCAGGTGATCGTGGACAAGCTCGAATCGCTCGACATGCGTTACCCGGAGCCGACGTTCGATCCGGAGGAGATCGAGATTCCGTGAAGGGGCGTGTCTGGTTCAGGGCTTAGCGAGCGCGAAATGCGGCCGCCGCCAGCAGCAGCCAGCCGAGGAGCTGGGCGACCCCGCCGAGGGGCGTGATCGCCCCCAGCCAGCCGATGTCGGTCAGGGCCAGCACATAGAGCGATCCCGAGAACACGACCGTCCCGCCGATCATGGCCCACCCGGCGGCGGCGATCAGCGGTCCCGGTCGGCGATGCGCCAGCCACGCGATCGCCAGCAGGGCCAGGGCGTGATACATCTGGTAGCGGGCGCCGGTCTGGAAGATCTCCATTCGCCGCGGTTCCAGCGCGTCTTCAAGGCCATGGGCCGCGAACGCCCCCGCCGCCACCGCGACGAACCCGAGCAATCCGCCGATCATTCCGAACCATCGGTGCATGGACGTTCTCCGGTCGCGGTTTGCCGTCCCGAAGCCCGCACCCGCTGAAGCGGAGCGGGCCGATCTCCGCCGGCGCGGCCTCGCTTCAGCGAGGCGCGAGCCGGGCGCGTACTGCTCACCCCGCGTCGTTCGGGTCGTAGCGCTGGGCGATGGGCATGCGGCGGCCGAAGCCGAACGCCCGGCCGGTGATCTTGAGTCCCGGCGGCGTCTGCTTGCGCTTGTACTCGTTGCGGTCGATCAGTCGCACCATCCGCTCGACCAGTTCCTGATCGTAGCCCGTTTCTTCCACGATCTTCCGCACCGACTGCTCACGCTCCACGTAGCGGTCGATGATCGTATCGAGCACGTCGTACGACGGCAGTGAGTCCTGATCGGTCTGGTCCGGGCGGAGTTCGGCGCTCGGCGGTTTGGTGATCGTGTGCTCCGGGATGGGCTTGCCGCCGAGTTGTTGATACAGCGGGCAGTCGGGCGTGTTGATCCAGTTCGCCAGTTCGTAGACCAGCGTCTTCGGCACGTCGGAGAGCACGGCGAAGCCCCCCGCCATGTCGCCGTAGAGCGTGCAGTATCCCACCGCGAGTTCGCTCTTGTTGCCCGTGGTCACCAGCAGCGAGCCGAACTTGTTCGAGAAGCCCATGAGCACGATGCCGCGCAGGCGGGCCTGGAAGTTCTCCTCCGTTTCGTCCGGTTCGCGGCCCAGGAAGTACGGGGTGACGAGCTGCTCCATCGCCTTGTGCGGGGCCTCGATGGGGATCGTGTGGAACGTCATGCCGAGCGTCTCGGCGAGCTGCTCCGCATCGCTCTTCGAGCCCTCGGAGGAATAGCGGCTCGGCATGGAGATGCCGGTGACGTTCCCGGCCCCGAGGGCGGCGACGGCGATGCAGGCGGTGACCGCCGAGTCGATCCCGCCGCTCAGCCCGAGCACGATGCGGCGGAAGCCGCACTTGCGGCAGTAATCCCGAACGCCGAGCGTCAGCGCCGCATACACCGACGCCATGTCCTGGCGCGGCTTTTCGATCCGGCCGCTCGATTCGCCTTCATCGCCCAGCGGCAGGTCGACGAGCAGCAGGTCCTCCTCAAAATCCTTCGCATGCGCGATCAGCTCGCCGCGCGCGTCGAACACGCAACTGGCGCCATCGAAGATCAGCTCGTCGTTGCCGCCGACCTGGCTCACGTAGATCACGGGCAGGGAGAACCGGCTCGCCGCGTGGGCGAGCAGCCGCAGACGGAACTCGTGCTTGTTCAGCTCGTAGGGCGAGGCGGCGCAGTTGATGAACAGCTCCGCCCCTTCGGCGGCGAGCTGCTCGATCGGGTTGTCGTGGTAAAGCGGCCGGGCGAAGATCGCCTGGTCGTTCCACATGTCCTCGCACACGCTGATCCCGAGCAGGCGGCCGTTCCATCGTGAGATGTCCACCGCCGGGCCGGGCTCGAAGTAGCGACTCTCATCGAACACGTCGTAGGTCGGCAGCAGCGACTTGAAATGCGTCTGCACGATCCGCCCATCGGTGCAGAGCGCGGCGGCGTTACGCAGCGGCCGGCCACGCCGCTTCTCACTCATCAGCGGGTAGCCGATGATCGCCGCGATGTCGGTGCAATGGGATGCGATCCGCGCCGCCGCACGCTCGCACCGCTCAATCACGGCCGGCTTGAGCAGCAGGTCCTTCGGCGGGTAGCCGATCACGCAAAGCTCGGGGAACACCACCAGCGCCGCGCCCCGACCGCGGGCCTCGTCGATCCGCGCGAGGATGTGTTCGGTGTTGCCGGCAATGTCGCCGATGGTCGGGTTCGTCTGCGCCAGTGCGATCCGCATGTCTCGCGTCCCTTTCGTCTGTCGAGGGCAAACGGTATCGCGCTGCGCGGGCGGGTGCCAGTGGTGCGCGCGAGCATGCGCGGATATCCGCGGGCGGATCCGGGGCTTCGAGGTCGCTTCGCTCCCTCTCCCCCCGCGGCTTGTTCGGTTGATCCGGCGCGTCGGCGCTCGGCCCCCGGCTTTTCTGGTTATCATGGGGGAATGGATACGAACTTTCTCACGATGGCGGAGTTCTGGGTGGCGCTGGTGCTGGGGATCGCGGCGATGACGCCGCGGGCGATGTTCGCCGCCCGCCAGGCCGCCGCCGGTCCCGAGGGCGAGAACATGGAGGCCACCGGCGCCGCTCGCTTCGGCATGATCATCCCCGCCCTGTGCGCGCTGTTCTGGCTCATCGGGTTCAAGCGGCCGCTGGTCGGCGTGCTGCTTATCGTCATCTACCTTCTCGCCTTCATCGGACTGATCCTGCTGTTCAAGCGTGGCCAGAGCGGCGACGCGGAGCAGTAACCGTCCCGCCGATCCCCCGATCGCCAGATCACCGAATTCCTCATTCCATCGGCGTCATGTCGGTGATGATGCGTTCGGCGGGACGGGCGAGGATCGCGGTGAGCACCTGGGCGATCACGAGCGAGGCGAAGAGGCGCGGGTCGATCAGGCCGGCCGCGGCGGCGAGAGCGGCGACGAACAAGGCGACGGGCCCGCCGGGATAGCTGCCGAGGGCGACGCGCCAGCTCGCCTGCCAGGAGCGGTTGGCGAGGAACCGGGCCCCGACCAGCGCGCCGGCTGCCCGACCGTCGCCACAGGCGATCCAGAGCAGCAGCACGGCGAGCCAGTCGAAGCCGCCGGCGAGGTCGACCTGCAGGCCGATCAATCCCGCGATCGCGCAGCCGAGCCACGTCGCGCCCTGCGACCACGCGGGGCTTTCGGCGGGCAGCCGGGCGAACCACGCGAGGCCGGCCAGGAACACCAGCATCGCCGCCCCGAGCCAGACGTTCATCACCCCGGCGACCGCGATGACGCCGATCAGCATGAGGTAGAGCATCACCTGTCCGGTGGCGTCCGTGAGCAGGCGGGCGTCGGCGACCGGATCATCCGGCTCGGCGGCCGGGGCATGGAACCGCGGCGCCACCAGGCCCGCCGTGGCCGCCACGCCGAGCGCAGCCAGCGTGAGGGTCGGCGTTTCCGCGATCACTCGCCCGCTCGCCAGCAGCACCCATCCGGCCGCCGCGGCGAGCACCGCCGCGGTCAGCCCGCCGGCCATTCCGACCGGCATGGCATCGGCCATCATCGCCCGCCCCCGACGTGGATGCAGCAACAGCGCGATCAGCCCCGCCCCGCCGAACAGCAGGAAGTGGAACAGCGACGCCCGGCCTTCCGCGAGCCGCCGTTCGCGCTGAGTTCGCAGCTCGTCAAGTCTCGCCTCGGTCGCCTCGTCGAACTCGAGCACGGCGACTTCGGTGATGTTGATCGCTTCAAGGCGATCGCGCTGGGTTTGGCGCTGGTCGACGTACCGGTCGATTTCGTGCTGGACCTCGGCCGCCCCGGCGAGGTAGCCATAGCCGGCGGGCCAGGCATGTCCGAGCACGGTGGGGCCGAGCAGCAGTCCGCCGGCGAGGGCGCCGATCCACAGCGGCATCCCCATTCGCCGCGCGCCCGGCGACAACACCCAGCCCAGCGCGAGGAGCAGCGCCAGTTGTCCCAGCAGGCCGGCCACGTGGAGCTCGCCTTCCATCCCCACAGCGTACCACGCCACGGACAAGCGCACCCAACCCCCATTTTCGGTGGACAGCAGGGGCCGGATATGCGACAAGATGGCGCGGGACAGACGCGACTTTTGACAAAAAGCGAGCACGACATGATCGAGATCGACCTGGGCGGGAAACTGGCGGTGGTGACCGGCGGCAGCGGCGAGTTGGGCCGGGTGATCTGCCGTCGGCTGGCCGAGGCCGGCGCCGACGTCGCGGTGCACTACCACGGTGGGGCGGACCGGGTGGAGCAGGTCCGCGGCGAGATCGAAGCCATGGGACGACGGGCCATGGCGGTGCAGGCCGACGTGGGCGACCGTGACTCGGTCTTCGCGATGCGCGACGCGATCGCCGCCAAGCTCGGCCGGCCCGACATCATCGTCAACAACGCGGTGATCCAGTGCCATCCCTGGCATCGCGTGCTGGACGAGGACCTCGCGAGCTACGACAGCCAGTACCGCTCGTGCGTGCTGCACAACGTGCTCATGGCCAAGGCCTTTGTGCCCGCGATGATCGAGAAGGGCTGGGGCCGGGTCATCGCGACCAACACCGAATGCACGATGCAGATGGGCCCGACACAGTCGGCCTACACCTCGGGCAAGCGCGGGCAGGACGCGGTGATCCGCGTGCTCGCCAGAGAGGTCGGCGGGCACAACATCACGGTCAACCAGGTGGCGCCGGGCTGGATGATCAGCGACAAGGATCGCCGCGAGGGCAAGCGAGCCGCCGAATACGAACAGAAGCTCCCCCTGCGTCACCGCGGCGAGGACCTCGACGTCGCCAACGCGGTGGTCTTCTTCGCCAGCGAGATGGCGCGGTTCATCACCGGCTGTTACCTGCCCGTCTGCGGCGGGCACGTGATGCCGTGCATCTGACCGGCCGGCGCCCCGCGCCAACCGGCATGACCGCGCGTCACGACCACGAAACCACGAAGCCACGAAGGCGGCGAAGGCCCTTTTCTTCGTCCTTTGCGTGACTTCGCGGCCTTCGTGGTTGAATCGGATACCCCGGCCGGCTGTGTGCGGATTCACGCGCCGATCAGCGTGTGCCCCGCCCCGGCCATGAAGCGCGGCGGCGGGAAGTTGTAGCCGGCGACCGACTCTTCGCCGGCCTCGACGACTTCGAGGTCCGGCCGCTCGTTGAGGTCGATGGTGAGCTCTTCGGCGTCGTCTTCGGCCATTTCGTCGCTGTTGGCGGCCACATCCGGGCCTTCGATCAGCCGCACAAGCGGCCGGCAGGGGTTCTCCACCGAATGATCCACCGCCACCGCCCACTGCCCGTCGCTCAGTCGCAGCATCGTGCCCGGCGGATAAGGCGGCACGACCATCAGCAACGCCCGCAACACCTCCGGATCGAACCGTGAACGCCACGGCTCCTCGATCAACTCCCGCAGGACGGACACCGTCGGCCGGGGCGGATCTTCCGCGTGCTGCAACGTGTCGAACGCGTCGGCCGCGGCGACAATCCGCGGGCCGATGTGAATCTGCTCGCCCGCCAGCGGCTCCATCCGCCCGTCGGCGGTCTTGCGCGTCGGGTAGCCCTTCCCGTCGAAGGTCTGGTGGTGGTGCAGCAAACACACCGCCGCGGAGGGGTCGATCTCACCCTGCACGATCTCGTAGCCGAGCTGCACGTGCTGTTGCCATTCCGGGTCGGCTTCGTCGCCGGTTTCTTCGCGACGGTCGCGCACGGCGTCCTCGAGCTTCAGCACGCCAAGGTCGTGGAGCATCGCCCCGAGTCCGATGCTGCTCACATCGCGGGCCCGGTCGGCGGTGAGACGGGCGCGCTGCTTGATCAGGTAGGCCTCGAGCTTCAGGCCCATGAGCACCGAGAGGTACGCCACCTTCGATGAATGATCGAGCAGGCGGGAATCCTCGACCGACATCTCGTCGAGGAACAGCACGGCGGTGGGATCGGCCAAGAGCTGATCGACCAGCCCGGCCACGGCCCGGCAGTAGTCGGCGAACTGCAGCTTCGCGTTCGATCGGCCCTGAACGATCTCGAAGGCACCGCGAATCTTGTTCACCAGCACCGCCCGCTGGACCATCACCTCCGGGTTCACGAACTTGTCGATGAAGTTCAGCGGCGGATACTTGACCCAAAGTTCGTGAACCTTCAGATCGTTCAGCCGCTTGATCATCTGCTCGGTCAGCCGATAGCCCGCGTGGAGCAGCGACCGCGCCTTGGGATTGCCCGGATCACGAACCGGCAAGGCCAGGACCATTCCCGGACGGGCCAGATGCATTCGTACTCTGAGCATGCTCGTCCCTGTGCAGGAGTGACAGACTTCACGGCCCCCGGCTCCGTGTTCATCATCGGTCAGCGATTCGGGGAACTTGGACGTGATTGGTAAAAACCCCTCGCTTCCGGGCGGCCGGGGGATTCGGGTACATTGGCCGCATGGATGCGAGGCGACTGCTCATCACGGCGGGTCCGACACACGAGCCGATCGACCCGGTGCGGTATCTGGCGAACCGGTCGAGCGGACGGACGGGCCTGGCCCTCGCCGAGGCCGGCCGTGACGCGGGATGGGCGGTCACCCTGCTGCTCGGACCGGTCGCGGCCGAGTCGCCGACGGACGTGCCGACGCACCGCTTCGACACGACGGCTGAACTGGAATCGCTGCTCGGCAGGCACTTTCCGCCGTGCGACGTGCTGATCATGGCCGCGGCGGTGGCGGACTATCGGCCGGACGCGACGGAGCCGGCGAAACGGCCCCGCGGCCGGGAACCGATCACCCTGCGTCTTGTCCCCACGCCGGATCTCGTCGCCGGCTGCGCGGCGAACAAGCGGGCGGATCAGCGGATCATCGGGTTCGCCCTGGAGTCCGCCGACGTTCTCGCCGACCGGGCCGGCGAGAAGCTCCGCCGCAAGGGTCTCGACGCCATCGTCGCCAATCCTCTGTCCACCATGGACGCCGCCGGGATCGACGCGTCGATCTACCGTGCCGCCGGCGAACCGCTTCATCCCGGACCGATGGCGAAGCCGGACTTCGCCCGCTGGCTCATCGAGCATCTCGACGAACTGGCGTCACGGACCTGAGTGTGGCCCCCGCAGCCCGCAGGAAGGTCATACCGTCATCCCCCGTCCCGCGGCATCCGCTTGGGCGGCGTCGGCGGGTCTGCTACGATTTGCGGCCTACCTCTACTGGAAGGAAACATCCCCATGGCCAAGCAGACGCAGAAGGCGGACATCGGACTCATCGGACTCGCGGTAATGGGCCAGAACCTCGCGCTGAACATCGCCGACCACGGCTACCGCGTGGCGGTGTACAACCGCACCACGGAGCGGATGACGGAGTTTCTCGAGCAGGCCCGGGCACATGAGCCGGCCGCGGATCGACTGATCGGCTGCGAGACGCTGGAGCGGATGATCGCCTCGCTGAAGAAGCCGCGGAGAATCATCGTGCTGGTCAAGGCCGGCCCGGCGGTGGACAAGGTGGTCGAACAGCTCCTCGACGCCGGGCTGGAGAACAAGGACATCGTGATCGACTGCGGCAACTCGCAGTGGACGGACACGATCCGCCGGGAGGCCGACTACGCCGATCGGTGCAAGTTCTTCGGTTCGGGGGTCAGTGGTGGGGAGGTCGGCGCGCGGTTCGGCCCGTCGCTCATGCCCGGCGGGGATCCGAAGTCGTGGAAGCACCTCGAGCCGATCTGGAAGGCGATCGCGGCCAAGGTCGATCCGAAGACGGGCAAGCCCATCGAAACCGGCAAACCGGGCCGGCCCGTCGAGCGCGGCGAGCCGTGCACCGCCTACCTCGGCCCCGACGGGGCCGGGCACTACGTGAAGATGGTCCACAACGGCATCGAGTACGTCGACATGGCCGTCATCTGCGAGGCCTACCAGCTCATGACCGACCTGCTGGGTATGGACGCGGGCGAGATCGGCAAGGTCTTCGCCGGATGGAACCGCGGCGAACTCGCCAGCTACCTCATCGAAATCACCGCCGACATCCTCCAGCAGCCCGACCCGACCGGCGAAGGATTCCTGGTCGATCACATCCTCGACACCGCCGGGCAGAAGGGCACGGGCAAGTGGACGTCGATCAACGCGGTCGACATGGGCGTGCCCGCCAACGCCATCGCCGAGTCTGTGTTCTTCCGCTTCATCAGTGCGCTGAAGGAGCAGCGTGTCGCGGCGAGCGGGCAGCTCAAAGGCCCCACGCCGACCTACAAGGGGGACCGGGACGAGCTGATTGACGCGATCCGCGACGCCCTGTACTGCTCGAAGGTGTGCGCTTACGCCCAGGGCTTCCAGCTCATGGCCGAGGCCGAGCACGAGTACGACTGGGACCTCGACTTCGCGACCATCGCGTCGATCTGGCGGGGCGGGTGCATCATCCGGGCCCGCTTCCTGCAGAAGATCACGGATGCGTATCAGCGCGACGCGAAGCTGGCGAACCTCCTGCTTGATCGCCACTTCAAGAGTCGGGTGCACAAGGTCCAGGACAACTGGCGGAAGGTCGTGTCGCTGGCCGCGACCAGCGGCGTGGCGGCGCCGGTGTTCATGGCGTCCCTGGCGTACTTCGACGGCTACCGCGCGGCCCGAATGCCCGCCAACCTGCTCCAGGGCCAGCGCGATTACTTCGGCGCCCACACCTACGAACGCACCGACCAACCCCGCGGCAAGTTCTTCCATACCGACTGGCCCGAGCAAGGCCGCCCCGAACTCGAGGCATAACCCCCCGGCGTGGCGGCTTCAGCCGCCATGAACCCGCCCCCCGAACCACAGCACCCTCCG
>CAYFQS010000082.1:0-11986 GCA_964345245.1 uncultured Planctomycetaceae bacterium
GCGCTCAGCCTCGGCCCCTCAGGGAGGAGATCGCATGAGACAACGAAACAGACGTTTCCCCGTGAAGCGCAGCCAGGCCGACGCGTTCACGCTCATTGAGCTTCTGGTGGTGATCGCAATCATCGCCTTGCTCCTGGGTATTCTGCTTCCCGCGCTGGGCAGGGCAAGGGAGGTCGCACGCGCCGCGGTGTGCGGTTCAAACATCCGGCAACTGGCGTTGGCGAACATGGCCTACGCCAACGACAACCGAGATCACTACGCGCTGGCCGCCAAAGATATCTGGCATCCGAATCTTGAACGCTGGCACGGCAAGCGCGATACGATCAGCGAGCCGTTCGAGCCGGCTCGAAGCGACATGGCCACCTACTTCGGTGAGTCGGGCAAGGTCAAACACTGCCCCAGCTTCGTCAAGGGCAGCGACTACCAATCGGGTTTCGAGGACGGCACCGGCGGCTACGGCTACAACGCCTCCTACATCGGCGGTCGCAACGACCTCTACGGATCCAGTCCCACCGCAAACGAGCACAGCGCTCGGCTCTCTGACGTCCGGTCGCCTACGTCCACGGTTATGTTCACCGACGCGGCCTTTATCATCAGCAACGACTACACCAAGGCGGCGTATTCGTTCTGCGAGCCGCCGTTCTGGCAACTGAACACCGGCCCGCCGAGCACGATGCGGCCCGACCCCACCATCGACTTCCGCCACCTGGGTCAATGCAACGTCGCCTGGGTCGATGGTCATGTTGATCGGCACAACCTGGCATTCAGTGTCAACTACCAGACGCACAGCCGCGTCACCGGCGACGAAGCCGAAGAACAGGGCGTCGGCTGGTTCGGCCCGGAGAACAACTCGCTGTTCGACCTGGAGTAACGGCCGCCGCGCACGAGAACCCGCGGCACATGTCCGCGGCGGAACTGCTCACAGCACGTCGTGTTCGGTGGGCAGGGGTTCGGTGAGGCCGGGGAGGAAGATGAGGATGGTCTGGAGGGCGACCCAGCACTCGACGCCGAAGGGGAGAAAGCCGAGGAACCCGACGAGGGGCATCTCGAAGTAGCGGTAAGTTTCGAGGGGGCCGAGGAAGGGCAGGTCGTAGGTCCACTTGGCGACGGCCCAGTAGTTCCAGCACTCCCAGAGCAGGCCGCTGACCGCCCCGCCGGCCATGAGGGCGACGGTGCGGCCCCAGCGCCCTTCCCGCCAGTCGCGGATGATTGACGGCCGGCCGCACCACGCGTTGATCGGGTCGAGCAGGAGGATCAGCGAGGTCCAGAGGGTCATGGCGGCGATGGGCTTCTGGACGACGAAGGGCCAGGCGACGAAACCGACGCCGAGGGCGAAGGCGGTGAGCATGATTCGCCGGCTGACCACGCCGATGATCGCCCCCGGCAGCACGAGCAAAAGGGTGGTCCCCGGCAATCCGCCGCGCCACTGCATCGCGCCGCTGTTGCGGGACATCATGAGCAGCAGCACCGGGACGACGCAGAGGCCGACCACGCCGAGCGTCACGGCCCACGCGATGCGGCGGCGGCGGCCGGGCGTGTCGACGGTCAGACGGCGAAGCCCCAGGCGCTGGAAGAACTGGGCGGCGAAGAACATGCCCGGCGAGATCGCGGCGAAGCTGAGGAAGTAGCCGACGTAGCGGTCGAGGCGCTGGTCGGGCAGGCCGTGGTAGTACCAGGCGCGGATGTAGTAGAAGTTGACCCAGTCGAAGAAGCACCAGACGGGCACGCTGGTGAGGTAGGCCACGAGAAACAGCCACGGCCGGCGGCGAACGCAACTGCCCCGGCGCTCGCCCCGCCGCCAGGCGAGCATGGTGAGCACGCCCTCGGCGAAGAGCAGGTAGCCGGTCCACGCGATGGGCGTCATGTGCCGCGCGGTCCAGCGGGCGACCTGGGCGATCGCGGTCTCGGGCGTGGCGAGTTCGGCGGCGGGCGTGTCACGGGCGACCACGCCGCGGCCCGTCATCCGCATGTCGGCAATGAGCAGCAGCTCGGCGGCGATGAGGATCGCCAGCCCGAGGAAGAGCGTAAGCGGCCGGCGGCGTTGGGCGTCAAGATCGGGCATCGTGACCGGTCAATCGTGGGGCGGGGCGTCCGCGGCATCGGGCGGCTCGTCGGCGGAATGCTCCTCCGGCTCGGACGCGGCGGGTTCCTCAGGTTCCGCAGGATCGGCGGGCCCTTCTTCGAGCCCCGCTTCATCGCTGTCCAAAAGTGCCGCGTCTTCCTCCTGCTCGAGCTGCCGGATTTCCGCTTCGAGTTCCTCGTCTTCTTCGACCTTCTCGCCGCGGGCGCGGCGTTCCTGCCGGCGGATGAAGCGTTGCTTGAGCGTCTCGTCGGGCCAGTGGAACGCATCCGGATCGTTGGCGTCCGGCGGGGAGCGTTGGCCTTCGTGCTCCTCTTCGTCGGCGGGCGCTTCCTCGCCGGTCTCGCGGAGCTGGAGTTGAATCTCGCCGCCGGGCCGGGCCTGCGTCACGTGGAGTCGCCGCTGGCGCACGAGTTCCAGCGTGGCGAGGAACAGGCCGACCATCTCAGCCACGGTCTGCCGCCCTTCGAACATCTGCTGCAGGGACATCGCACCGTCGCGTTCGAGGCGATCGACGATGTCGGCGGCGTGGAGCTCGACGGGCGTGTCGTCCTGCGTGATCTCGTAGAAGCGCGAGCCGCGGCCGATCTCGTCCATCATCCGCCCGAAGGCCTCGACAAGATCCCAGATCGACACGTCGTCGAGTTCCAGCGCCGGCGGGGCGTCGTCCTCTTCCTCGCTCGGGACCACGGGCCGGCGAGCAAAGCGGGCGGCAAAGCTCTCGCGCCGCTCGTCGAGTTCCGACGCGGCGTCCTTGAACCGCTTGTAGGCCAGCAGTTGCTGGATCAGTTCGTACCGCGGATCGGTCGGGTCCTCGGCGGGCGAGAGGTCTTCATCCTCGGCCGCCTCCTCGCGCGGCCGGGGGGCGAGCATGGCCGACTTGATCTCCATGAGCGTCGCGGCCATGACGAGGAACTCGCCGGCCACGTTGATGTCGAGCTGCCGCAGGTGCTGCAGGTAGTCGATGTACTGCTCGGCGATGTGGGCGATGGGAATGTCGTAGATTTCGATCTCGTCCCGCCGAATGAGGTACAGCAGCAGATCGAGCGGGCCGTGGTAGATGTCGAGTTGAACGCGATAGTCTTCCATGACGTTCCGGACGGCGCGGGGTTGGCGAGTCGGCGTGGGCGAAGCCGGCTCGTGCGGTTTCGGCCGCGGCGGATTGCGGGTCAGCGGCGATGCGTGTTTACATCGCCGCGCGGCGGCCGGATAATGACCCTGTTGTTGACGAGTTTAGCCGAAGACCCTGGATGGGCAAAGCACGGACGAACATCGAGCCCCCGGAAGGCGAGGAGGCCAACGCCGCGGCGCTGGCCGAGCGCGTGCTCCGCGCCGAGGCCGAGGCCGTGCTCAACGTGATCGGCGAACTCGACGGCCGACTCGACGAGGCGGTGTCGATCCTCGCCGACTGCCGCGGCCGGCTGATCATCGCGGGGCTCGGCAAGAGCGGGCTCATCGGGCAGAAGCTCAGCGCCACCTTCGCCTCAACCGGCACGCCAAGCCACTTCCTGCATCCCTCCGAAGCGGTGCACGGCGACCTCGGCCGCATCCACGCCGAGGACGTGGTGCTGCTGCTCAGCTACGGCGGGGAGACCGACGAAGTGGTCGACCTCGCCCTGCTCGTGCGGCAGGACGGGGTGAAGGTCGTGGCGATCACCGGCGGGCGGGAGTGCCACCTCGCGCGGATCGCCGACGTCGGCCTGTGCGTGGGCGACGTGACCGAGGCCTGCCCGCACAACCTCGCCCCCACCGCGTCGACCACGGCGATGCTCGCCCTGGGCGACGCCCTCGCCCTCGCGGTGAGCCGGCGGCGGCAGTTCAGTGCCGATGATTTCAAGAAACGCCATCCCGGCGGCAACCTCGGCCGGCAGATGATGCCGATCACCGACGTGCTGCGGTTCCGGCCGGAGGCGAACCTGCCGCTCATCCGCGACGATCGGACGGTCGGGCAGGTGCTCGAGGAGGCCGAGCAGGCCCAGCGGCGGGCGGGGGCGGTGCTGCTCGTCGACCGCGCCGGCAAGCTCAGCGGCATCTTTACCGACGCCGACCTGCGCCGGCTGCTGCTCCGGGAGGGCGAACGCGCGATGGATCGCCCCATCGCCGAGGTCATGACCGCCGGCCCCCGGCACCTGTCCCACGCCGCCCTCGTGCGCGATGCGGTGCAGATGGTGCGGGAATGGCGGCTGGACGAAATCCCCGTCGTCGACGACGCAGGCAAGCCGGTCGGCCTGATCGACGTGCAGGACCTCGTCGCCCTCAAGGTGATCGAATCGTGAGCCGCCCTCCCGAACCGGCGAATCATCCCATGCCTCTCAAGGACGTGAAACTGCTGATCCTCGACGTCGACGGCGTGCTCACCGACGGGTCGATCTTCATCGACGAGTCCGGACGGGAGACCAAGCGCTTCCACGTCCGCGACGGATTGGGGATCACCGCGTGGATTCGCTGCGGCTACGAGATCGCGATCCTCAGCAGTCGCATCAGCCGGGCAGTGACGCACCGTGCGACGGAGCTCGGGATTCAGCGAATCGAACAAGGCGTGGCCGAGAAGCATATTGGCCTGGAGAACCTCTGCCGCAAGGTCGGGGTGGACGCCGGGGAAGTCGCCTACCTCGGCGACGACCTGGCCGACCTGCCCGCCCTCTGCCGCGTGGGGTATCCCATGGCGGTGGCGGACGCGGCCCCCGAGGTGCGGCAGGTGGCGAATTTCATCACCGAGCGGCCCGGCGGCACGGGCGCCGTCCGGGAAGCCATCGAGCACATGCTCCACGAGCTCGGCCGATGGGATGAAGTGCTCGAACACTACGGACTCTGACCAGCGACTTCGACGCGGAGCAAACCCGAGTGCAGCGATCCGTCTTCCGTAAACTCGCCTGGGTGATCGTCGCCTGTGCGGTGCTGTTCGCGATCATCGTCGCCCTGGGCCGGGCATGGTCGCCCGAGCCGTCGGCCGAAGACGAGCGTGTGGACCTCGGACTCATCGACGACGCCCGGCGTCCCCCGACTCCCGACGCCCGGGCCGGCACCGCTCGCGAGCCCTCGCTCCAGGACCTCGGGCCTTCCGAAGAGGGCTGGATTCGCCGGGTCGATCCCGAGACGGGTCGGTTGAGCCAGGAGTTCCGCTACGGCCGCCTGCATCCGCGTGAGGAGGGCCTGTTCGACATCGACCGCCCGGAGGCCCGGCTCTACCTCGCCCCTGACCGCGTGATCCACCTCGTCTCGGACACCGGTTACTTCGTCGCGCCCGAACGTTATCCCCGTTCGGGTCAGTTCCGCGACAACCTCGTGATCACGCTCTATGAGAGCGACGACGGCAGGCGGCCGGACCTTTCGCCCGATTCGCCCGACGCGGTGATGAAGATCATGCTCGACGAGGCGACCTTCGACGTGACCCTCGGGCAGATTCAATCGCAGAGCCGGGTCGAACTGCTTGCCCCGCAGGCGCGTTTCCTCGGCGAGGGGCTGCGGCTGATCTACAACGAGATCGAGCGACAGATCGATTACCTCGAAATCACGGAAGGCGATTCGCTGGTCTATCGCCCCGCCCGCGGCGAGATGGAACCGCGCAGCGGAGACGGAGATGGGCCGGCAGAGCCCGGCGCGCCGCCCGTCGCGGATGACGACGACGCGCCGTTCTACCGCGTCGTCTTCGAACGTGACATCGTCGCCTCCGGCGGGGGGCAGCGCATCACCGCGGATCATCTCGAGGCGATCTTCACGCTGGACATGGCCGAGACCGAAGACGAGCAACTCGGCGGCGACAGCGAGCGCGGCGCGGCGGCGGAAGACGCCGAGCCGCCCACGCGGCCCGACTTCGCCGCCATGACCGAGCCGCAGGCCGACGACCTCGTGCTGAGGTGGAACGGCCGCATGATCATGCGGCCGCACGACGCGCCCCCGCCGGGCGCGGCGGGCAGGGCCTTCATTGCCCTTCGCGGGGCGCCGGTGATCGGCCGTGATCCGGACGGCAACACGCTCCGCTGCGCCCGCCTGGAATACATCGATGGCGCACAGCGGGTGCGAGCAATCGGCTCGACCGCCCATCCGCTGACCATCGATTCGCCGGAGCTTGGCATCATCGAGGCGGGCGAGCTCGTGGTGGCCCTGGCCGGTCAGCAGGCCGCCCTGCTCGGTGAAGGCGTGATGCGCGGCCACGCGGAGGGCGAGCGCGGGGGCGGACTGCCTTCGGCGTTCGCCATCAAGTGGACCGACCGCGTGCTGCTTGAATTCTCCGATCCCGACCGGCCTGACGGCGGCATCGAACGGGTCGAGTTCCGCGGTGACGTGGCGGCGACCGATCCGCGATTCTCCGTGCAGGCCCAGACCCTCGTCGCCGGCTTCGAGGCCGGCGCTGACGGTGATCGGCAACTGAACGAGATCGCGGCGAGCGGCGGCACGTCCGTCCGGGCCGACGAGGGGCGGCTCTCGGCCCGCCGGATGCGACTCGCCCTGGCCGAAGATGATTCGGGCAAGCTGCGTCCGACCCGTCTGCAGGCCGACGGCGAGGTGCGCGTGGCCGACGGCCGGGAGAACCTCCGGGCCGGCATCATCGACGTGACCCTCGCGGCGGCCGAGGATGCGACCGGCGACGACGACGTGGCGAGGGTCGCGGTCACTTCCGCGATCGCGATGGACGCCGTGGAACTCACGACGCAGAACGGCATGCGCATCTTCGCCGACAAGATGGAAAGCAACGCCGCCGATGGTTCGGCGTTTCTTATCGGCTCGCCCGTCCGCATCGAACGCGATGACACCGAACTCCGAGTGCTGGAGCTGAACATCGAAGACGACGGGCGGATTGCTCACGGCAAGGGCTCCGGTGAGTTCCGCTTCACCGAAGCCCGCGCCGACGGCACCGGCGGCCGGCGAATCATCGTCCAGTGGTCCGAGCAGATGCGCTTCGACGACGAACGCGACCTCGTGCGGGTGACCGGAGACGTCGTCGCGGTCGCGGCCGGCGACGATGCCGAAGAAAACCGCCTGACCGCGGGACAGGCGACGCTCGAACTCACCGAACCGCCGGGCGTGGAAGCGGCTCGGGCCGACGACGCGCCGTTCATCACCGATCGCGAGCTCGTGCTGCGGCGGGGCACCGCGCGGGGCGGCGTGGGGCGCCAAGGGAGCCGGTGGGGCGGGGCCGGACGCAGGAAGCTGCGGCAGCGACTGCGGATCGCCGGACCGGTCCTCGTGTTCGAGAACGCCACCGAGCAGGCCCGCGTGGAAGGACCGGGCACGATGCTGATCGAGGACTACCGAAGCAAGGTCGCCGACGCCGAGACCGCGATCCCCTTCACCGGCCGAGGGCAGACGCTTTTCACCTGGACGCGGCGGCTGACCCTCGACGGGGCCGAGACGAACATTATCTTCGAAGGCGGGGTGAGCATGACCCACCGCCCCGCCGACGAGTCCGAACTGCTCGACCTGCAGGCCAACCGGCTCGTGGCCGACATGCACGGCGTGGGCGGGGTGCAGGCGATGCAGTTCAGCGAAATCGACTCCGTGGACATCGATCACATCGAAGCGGTGGGCGGCGTGCAGGTTCGCCACGGCGATCGCATGATCTCGGCCCATCGGCTGTACTACCTCGACGATCAGCAGCGGTTGCTGCTCGAAGCGCCGCCGGGCCGGGAGGTCGAAGTGATCCGCCTCGATCAACCCCGACCGCTGCGGTCGGCGGGCATCCTCTGGGACCTTGCCAACGACCGGATCGAGTTGTACGAACCGAAGTACTGATCACCACGTCAATCGTGCCGCCGCCCAACCGAGGCGCATAAGATTCGGGGCGTCACGAATGTCCCGGAATCATCCGATGGAAGCGCCCCCCATGATGTTTGCCCTGTTCCTGATCGTCACCGCGGCCGCGGCTGTGTTCCTGTTCGCCTCGGAGGCGTCAGACACCGATGGCCACACGAACCGCCTTGCTGAGGAGGCGAGTCCCTATCTCCAGCAGCATGCCCACAACCCGGTGGACTGGTACCCGTGGGGCGAGCAGGCGAAGGAGAAAGCCCGGCGTGAGGATAAGCCGATCTTTCTCTCCGTCGGCTACTCGACGTGCCACTGGTGCCACGTGATGGCCCACGAATCGTTCGAGAACGAAGAGGTCGCGGCGATCCTCAACGAGCACTACGTGCCGGTGAAAGTCGACCGCGAGGAGCGGCCGGACATCGACGCCCAGTACATGCTCGCCACGCAGATGTTCACCGGTCGCGGCGGCTGGCCGAACTCGGTGTGGCTCACGCCCGACGGCCGGCCGTGGTTGGCCGGAACTTACTTCCCGCGTGAAGACCAGGGCAACCGCGCGGGATTCAAGACGATCCTGCGGCGGTTGGCCGAGGTGTGGCAGACCCAGCGCGACGAAATCGAAGCCCAGGCGGACAAGTTCGCCACCGCGATCAACCAGTACGGCGGCAGCATCGTCTCCGAGGGCCAACCGCTCAGCGAACAGATGATCCACTCGGCGGTGGCCGCGGCACAGCAGGAGTTCGACGCACAGAACGGCGGATTCGGCGGAGCGCCGAAGTTCCCGCCCCACTCCCGCCTCGCCCTGCTCGTTCACCGCTGTCACGAGACCGGCGATGAACCGCTCAAACGCATCGTCATCCGCACCGTGGACGGCATGGCCATGGGCGGGGTGCACGACCACGTCGGCGGCGGATTCCACCGCTACAGCACCGATGCCCGGTGGTTCCTGCCCCACTTCGAGAAGATGCTCTACGACAACGGCCAGTTGCTCGGCATCTACGCCGATGCGTTCGTTCTCACTCGCCACGAACCATATCGCCGGATCGCCGACGATCTCGTCGGCTGGGTGCAGCGAGAGATGACCGACGAGCGCGGCGGGTTCTACTCCGCGATCGATGCTGACAGCGAAGGCGAGGAGGGCAAGTACTACGTCTGGTCGCAACGGGAACTCATCGACGTGCTCGGCGAGGAAGACGGCGAGCTGTTCTGCGAAGTTTACGGCGTGAAACCGGACGGCAATTGGACGGAGGAAGCGACCGGACATCACCCCGGCACCAACGTGCTGCACCTGCCCGGACCCGTCAGCGCCGTGGCGGAGCGGCATGGAATGGAATCGGCCGACCTGCGGGATCGCCTCGCGACGATGCGCGCGAAGCTGCTGCCCGTGCGGATGAAGCGCATTGCCCCCCATCTCGACGACAAGGTGCTCGCGAGCTGGAACGGGCTGATGATCGCGGGGTTGGCTCACGCCGGGCAGGCGCTCGACCGGCCGAACTACCTCGAACTCGCCGGCCGGGCGGCCGACTTCGTGCTCGACGAAATGCGCGACGGCGAGCGCCTGCTGCGGTACTGGCGACACGGCCAGGCCGGACAGCCGGCCTACCTCGACGATTACGCCTTCTTCATCGACGGCCTGCTGGAACTGCACGCCGCGACCGACGAGACGCGCTGGCGCGACGCGGCGGCGTCGCTTGCCGACGTCATGGTCGGGGACTTCTTCGATGAAGAGGCGGGCGGCTTCTTCTTCACCTCGCCGCGTCACGATGAACTGATCGCCCGCTCCAAGGACCCGCAGGACAGCTCGATCCCCTCCGGCAACGGCGTGGCCATGCGCGTCCTGCCGCGACTTACCGACCTCACCGGCGACGAGCGGTATCTCGACGCCGCCCGCAAGTGCTTCCGCGCTTTCTCCGGGCTGATGAACGAGCAGCCGCAGGCGGTGCAGAGCATGATCCACGCCTACGCGATGCACCGCGACGCGCTGGCCCTCGAGGCGAAGCCGGCGGAAAGCGGTGAGCAGCCCGTCGCCCGGCAGCGGGAAGGCCCGGTCCTTGCCGAGCTGTTTCTGGCGGAACGAGACGAGGAGCCGGCCGCCGACGCGTCGGTCCGCCTGACCATCGAAGACGGCTGGCACCTCTACGGCCACTCGAGCCCGGCACGCCATCTGCAGCCGACCGAGATCGCCCTCGCCGATGACGCGGCGCTCTCGCTGAGCGAGGTAAACTACCCGGCGGGCGAGACGATCGAAGACCCGGTGTCTCAGGAGCAGTTGCCGGTGTACCGGGGACAGGTCACGATCCGCGGGACGCTTCGGCTTAACGAGGACGCCCAGGAAGCGAGCGGAGTCATTGAGATTCACGCTCAGCCGTGCGATCAGAGCCGCTGCCTCGAACCGCAACGGTTCACGTTGCCGTTCACGCTGGACATCGCACAGCCACAGTGACGCGGCGCCAAATCACCGCCATGCCCGCTCTCGACACCTCACAGTCCTTCGGATACGGTAGCCGCCCATCCGTAACGAGGTGCATCGATGAGCCAGAACCGGCCGAACATCCTCCTGATCACCAGCGATCAGCAGCATTACGCCACGCTCGGCGTACAGAATCCGAAGATCAAGACGCCCGCTCTGGACCGACTCTGCGGCGAAGGTATGCGGTTCACCCGTGCCTACTGCAACAACCCCACGTGCACGCCGAGCCGGGCGACGTTGATCACCGGACTCTATCCGTCGTGGCACGGGGCGTGGTCGCTGGGCACGAAGCTCGCCGAGGACGTGCCGACGGTGGGCGAACGGTTCCGCGAGGCCGGCTACGCCACGCAGCTCATCGGCAAGGCCCACTTCCAGCCGTTGCGCTCCGCGCCGGACCAGCCGTCCATCGAATGCCAGCCGACGCTGCGCGACCTCGACTTCTGGCGCGAGTTCCAGGGCCCGTGGTACGGTTTCGAGCATATCGAGCTGACCCGCAATCACGTGGATGAATCCCACGCCGGCCAGCACTACGCGATCTGGATGGAGGAAAAGGGGCTGAGCAACTGGCGGGATTACTTCGGCGACTGCTCCGACGGCCGCGACCGCCCCGGCGGACACCGCGGCGCCTGGCCGTTGCCGCAGGAATACCACTACACCGCCTGGACGGGCGAGCGGACCTGCGCCAACCTCGAGCAGGCGGTCAGCGAAGGCCGGCCGTTCTTCACCTGGGCGAGCTTCCACGACCCGCACCCGCCCTACGCCGTGCCCGAGCCGTGGGCCAGCATGTACGACCCGGACGACATGGACCCGGGCGAACGGGTCGAGGGCGAACTCGACGACATGCCGCCCCACCACCGCATGACCCAGGACCCCGACGCCAACTGGTCCGTCTACCAGGAAACGCCCTTCGGCAATCACGGCTTCCAATGTCACCGCCACGACCGCGAGCAGCTCAAGAAGGACATGGCGGTCTACTACGGCATGATCAGCTTCATGGACCAGGAGATCGGGCGCATCCTCGACAAGCTCGATGAGCTCGGCGTGGCGGACAACACCATCGTCGTGTTTTCCACCGATCACGGACACTTCCTCGGCCAGCACGGGCTCATCGCCAAGGGTGGGTTCCAGTACGAAGACGGGATCAAGCTGCCCTTTGTCGTGCGCTGGCCGAACCGGGTCGCCGCCGGGGCGACGTGCGACGCCATTCAGGGCCTGGTTGATTTGCCGTTGACCTTCCTGGCCGCTTGCGGCTTAGCCGCTCCCGCCTGGATGCAAGGCGTCAATCAGTTGCCGGTCTGGACCGGTCAGCAGGAGAAGGCGAAGGACTTCGAAATCTGCGAGTTCCGCCATCAGCCCACCGCGGTGCATCTGCGCACGCTGATCACCGAGCGGTACAAGATGACCGTCTACCGCGGGCAGGACTACGGGGAGTTGATCGATCTTCAGGACGACCCGCGTGAGCTCAAGAATCTCTGGGATGATCCGGCCGCGGCGGATGTCAAGGCCGAGATGTTGCGGCGGTTTGTCGATGCCGAACTCAAACGGGAACCGATGCGTTTTCCGCGAATCGCCGGGGCCTGAGCGCCGGTTGATCTTCGCGGCACTGATTACCGCGGCGATGCAGTGCGCCGCCCCACCGGCGGGGTTCGCCGAGACGGAATCTGAATCCATGGTCCGCGTGCCCGCCCAAGAGC
>CAYFQS010000083.1:0-6693 GCA_964345245.1 uncultured Planctomycetaceae bacterium
ACCCGCGGATGCGGTTGATCGCCTTTGAATCGCTCACGCTGTGGACCAGGCGCATGCCGTGAAACTGGAACGGCCGCACGCCCTCCCTGAGCAGGTCCCGCGTGTCGGTGTCGAGAATGTCGAAGTGTTCGCGGAACACGTCGGTCACGTTCACCGCCATCGGGCTGTCGAGGAACACCAGCACGTCGGGAATGCGCTGCTCGCGGACCAGTTCGTTGAAGTACCACATCAACTCCTGGGCCCGCTCGATGGCGAAGGCGGGGATGACGATGTTGCCGCCGCGGGCGACGGTCTCGTTGATCACCCGGGCCAGGGCGTCGGCGGGATCGAGACCGGGCTCGTGGTCCCTGTCGCCGTAAGTCGACTCCATCACGAGATAGTCGGTCTGCTCGAACGGGTGGGGGTCGCGGATGAGCGGCTTGTCCGGCTGGCCGATGTCGCCGGAGAACACGATCCGCCGCGTCGTGCCCTTTTCAGTCACGTCCACCGCGATGTGACCCGAGCCGAGAATGTGCCCGGCATCCTGCCAGACGGCGGAGACACGGTCGCTGAGTTTGCATGGCGTGTCGTATTCGACCGACCGAAACCGTGGCAGCGAACGCTCCGCGTCCTCGACGGTGTACAGCGGCACTTCGGGGTACTTGCCGCGTCGGCCCTCACGCTCGTGCCGTCGACGCTTGAACTCCGCGTCCTCCTCCTGAATCTTCCCCGCATCGCGAAGGACGATCCCGGCCAGCTTTTCGCTCGCCCGGGTGCAGAGGATATCGCCGTCGAATCCCTCGCGCACCAGCTTCGGGATCAGCCCGCAGTGGTCGAGGTGAGCGTGGGTCAGCAGCACGTAGTCGAGATCGCCGGGCTCGAAGGGAAACGGCTCCCAGTTGCGGTCGAGGAACCGACGTTCCTGGAACATCCCGCAGTCGACGAGAATCTTCAGGCCGCCGGCCTCGAGCAGGTATCGCGAGCCGGTGACCTGCCGGTTCGCGCCGAGGAAGTGGATGCGCATCGCTGGGTTCCTGTGTGCATGCTGGAATGAACGGTCACAGGTTAGCACATCGCGGCAATCCGGGAATGGCGCGACCCAAGCCGGACTGGAGCAAAGCGCAGGTCCGGATCTACTCCCGCGACGGAAACTTCCCGCCGCAAATGCTGACTTCCCACGGGTGCCGGTCTAGAATCGCCCCAACGTGGCCTCGGACGTCGCCGAGGAGTTTTCCATCAGGTATTTCAGGTTTCGTACAAGACAAGGAAAGGACGAAAAACGCTATGTCAAGAATCGTTGGACACCCGGCGCCGGAGTTCTCGCTGGAAGCATTGGACAACGGGCAGTTCACCCAGCTCTCGCTCAAAGACTACAAGGGCAAGTGGCTGGTCGTGTTCTTCTACCCGCTCGACTTCACCTTCGTCTGCCCGACGGAGATCGTCGCGTTCTCGGATCGGCTGGATGAGTTCAAGGCCGAAGGCGCCGCGGTGGTCGGCGTGAGTATCGACAGCAAGTTCACCCACCTCGCGTGGACGCAGCGCCCGCGCAAGCAGGGCGGGATCGAAGGACTGAAGTACCCGCTGCTCGCCGACGTAAACAAGCAGATGGCCGGCGACTACGATGTGCTGACCGAAGAAGGCGTCGCCCTCCGCGGGCTGTTCATCATCGACCCGGAGGGCGTGGTGCAGCACGCGACGATCAACAACCTCGGCATCGGGCGCAGCGTTGACGAAACGCTCCGCGTGCTGCAGGCGGCGAAGTACGTCGCCGAGCACGGCGAGGTCTGCCCGGCAAACTGGCAGCCCGGCTCGGAAGGCATGAAGGCCGATCCCGCGGGCTCGCAGGAGTACTTCGAGAAGGTCGGCGCGTCTTAACAAGCCGTGAATATCCGTGACCGTGACCGGCCCGGCGGCGGGAAGTCGCCGGGTTTGTCATGCGCCGCCGAGGCCTCGGCTTGACGCGCGGATCAACTCGCCACAAAATGGCCGCATCATTGCCCTTGCGGGAACCCCAGCCGGGCTTTAGACTACCGGCGACCTGATGGGAGGCGTTTCCCCATGGCGCATTGCGTGATCGATGCCGATGAACCCCGTTGTCTGCATCGAGTGGATTCCTTAGCCCTCGGGAGGATCACGTTGACAGCACGCACCAAGTCGTTCGTATCGGCGGCCCTGATAGGCATGATTTGCCTCGGCCCTGTACTCTCTGCCCTCGCCCAGGATCACCCGACTGCCGCCGATCTGCTGCAACAGGGCATTACCCATCTTGAGGAAGGACGGTTCAACGACGCGAAGCAATCGCTTCGTCGGGTTGACCCGCTTCAACTTGACCGCGACCAGCGGGAGCAGTTGCGCAGCGCGCTGGAGGAGGTGGTGCTGCAACAGGCGGTGATCGCGGAGGCGAGGGCCGCCCTCGCCGAAGCCGACGCGGCCGGCGAGGTCGGCGAGACCGCGGAGGCCAAGCAGATTTACCAGGCCGTTGCGGAGAACCCGAACGTACCGGTCGACCTGCGCGATCAGGCGCTGGCCGGCATGGCCACGATGGAAGAGGCCGAGCGAGCGTCCGAAGGAGCCGAGGCCGAGGCGGAAGCCGCGGCTGACGCCGGCGTCGAAGCCGAACCCCTCGCCGCGGCCGAACAGCCCGCTGAAGCCGAAGAAGCCACGATCGAAGACATCGAAGTGGAACCCGTCGAGGCCGAGCCCGTGGAAGTGGAGACCGTTGAGGTCGAGACTATCGAGCCGGACACGGCCACCGAGGCCGCGGACTCCGACGTCACGTCGATCGACGCGATGGACGAGGACGAAGCGGACGACGTGGAAGTCGTTGTCGTGGAGGAGACCGCGGGCGACGTCGAAGCCGCGGAAGCCGAGGGCGAGGTCGATGAAGACTCGAGCTCTTCGGTGCTCGCCCAGGCGGTTCGCCTGCGTGCCCAGAAGCTCGTCGCGGAGGCCGATGAGTCGGCCAAGGCGGGCGAGTACAACAGCGCATTGAAGAAGTACCGCTCCGCCCTCGCTCTCCAGCCGGAGAACGAACGGGCCCGGCGGGGCCTTGAGAACGTCCAGGCCCTGCTCGGCCGCGACACCGGCGAAGGTATCCTGCCCCCGGTCGCCCAGTCCTGGAAGCTGCAGAACCAGCGGACCAAGGCCCGCTATCAGCAGGCGATGGAAGAGGCCAACCGGGCCGTTCAGGCCGGCAACTATCCCCAGGCCCAGGACGCGGTCTCGTGGGCCAAGTCGGTGCTCGACACCAACCGTCAGTACCTGACGCAGTCGGAGTACAACGGCCTTCGCCAGAACGCGCTCGACCTCGGGGCGCAGATCGACCAGGCCGCGGAACTCGAACGGCTGCAGACCCTCGAGCGGCAGGAACGCCGGGTGGAGAGCGAGCAGGAGCAGCGCCGGATCAAGGCCGAGCGAGAGCGTCAGCAGAAGGTGCAGCAACTGCTCCGCCGGGCTCGCGATCTCCAGAAGGAGATGAAGTACCGCGAGGCCCTGGAAGTGCTCGACCAGTTGACGTTCATCGACCCGCAGAACGTCGCCGCCGAGGCGATGCGGGACATGACCCGCGACGCGATCCTCTATCGTAATACCCGTGAGGCCCGCAAGGAACGGCGGTACGCGATCGCCCAGCACGGGGTGGAGAACTTCGACGCCAGCTACCCGCAGACCGAACTGGTCCGCTATCCCGCCGACTGGCCGCAACTCACCCAGCTTCGCCTCGGCGTGCCGGGCGGGGAAGTCGGCGGCAGCGAGATCGACCGCCGCATCCTCGAGAAGCTCAAGCAGCCGATCCCGGTGGCCTTCGACAATAACCAGTTCGAGAACGTGATCGAGTACCTGCGGAACATCACGGGGGTGAACTTCTTCGTGAACTGGCGGGCCCTGGAAGGCGCGGGCATCGACCGCGATTCGCTGGTGAGCTTGCAGCTCGACGCCGTGCCGGCCGACAAGGCCCTGCGGCTGATCCTCGATCAGCTCGGCGGCGACCTCGTGCCCCTCGGGTTCACCATCGACGAGGGCGTGGTCACCATCTCCACCCAGGAGAACCTGGCCCGCAAGACGATCATCCGCACCTACGACATCCGCGACCTCGTGGTCGCGGTGCCGAACTTCAGTGAATCGCCGCAGTTCGACCTGAACACGATCAATCAGCAGGCGTCGAGCGGCGGCGGGGGCGGGGGCGGCTCGAGCATCTTCGACGACGTCGAAGAAGATGACGAAGGGGTCCTGGGCCGCACCGAACTCATCGACTCGATCATGAACCTCATCCGCGAGCAGGTCGACCCGGACAACTGGCGGAACGCGGGCGGGCTGGTCAGCTCGATGAGCGAGCTGAACGGCACGCTGATCGTGACCACGACCCCGGCCAACCACCGCGACATCACCGGGCTGCTCTCGCAGCTTCGCGAGACGCGGGCGCTGCAGATCGCGGTCGAAGCCCGGTTCCTGCTCGTCGACCAGAGTTTCATGGAAGAGGTCGGGGTGGACATCGACGTGACGCTCAACGACCTCGGCGACAACTTCGGGCCGATCACCATCGCGCAGAACAGCGTGAACCTCGCGTCGGCGTCGGCGACGCCGACCGGCCTGAGCTTCAGCTTCATCGACGCCGGTGGTGGGGTGGCCTCCGGCCAGCCGCAGCCCGCATCGATTGACACCGCGCCCTCCGGCCGCAGCTTCCTGTTCCAGGCCAGCTTCCTCAACGACATCCAGGTTGACCTGCTGGTCAAGGCCACCCAGGCCGACAGCCGCTCGATCACCCTCACCGCCCCGCGGGTGACGTTCTTCAATGGTCAGCGGGCCTACGTGACGATCTCCCGCCAGATCGCCTTCGTCAGCGACCTCGAGCCGGTCGTCGGCACGAGTTCGGTGGCGTTCAACCCCGACATCGGCGTGGTGTCCGACGGCGTCGTGCTCGACGTGGAAGGCACGATCAGTGCCGACCGGCGGTACGTGACCCTCACCGTCCGCCCATCGCTGGCCCAGATCGCCGCCATCCGCGAGTTCGCCATCTTCGAGGCGGTTGATACCGACGATGACGACGATGACGACGGTGGCGACGATGGCTTGCAGTTCGGCGTCGGCGTGCTGCAGCAGCCGGAAATTCAGCTCACCACCGTGCGGACCACCGTCAGCGTCCCGGACAAGGGCACGCTCCTGCTCGGTGGTCAGCGGCTCGTGGGCGAGATCGAGATTGAGGCCGGCGTCCCCGTGCTCTCGAAGATTCCGATCCTCAACCGCCTGTTCACCAACCGTTCGACGGTGAAAGACGAGCGGACCCTGCTGATTCTGGTCAAGCCGACGATTATCATTCAGTCCGAGGAAGAAGAGAAGCTTTTCCCCGGCCTGAACCAGGCGCCCGAGCTGTTCGGCGCCGAGATGGGTCAATAGGCGGGTTGCCGGCTTAGCCGGCCCCGCGAGATGAAGATCGGGGCCGGCGGCTCAGTTCCGCGGCCCCCGATGCTCAGGAGATCGCCATGGCTGAATCTCGCCTGATGATTCAGAAAGAGCCGGACGTCACGAAAATCCAGTTCGTGGATCGCAATATTCTCGACGAGGCCAACATCCAGCAGATCGGCGAAGAGATCAGCCAGATCATCGAGAACGCGGCGGTGCCGAAGATTCTGCTGGACTTCGGCAACGTGGATCACCTGTCATCGGCGGCGCTGGGGACGCTGATCACGATCAACAACAAGGTCCGGGAGAAGGACGGCCAGCTCCGTCTGGCGAATATCAAGCCGCAGATCTACGAGGTCTTCGTGATCACGAAGTTGAACAAGCTCTTCCAGATTCACAAAACGGAGCAGGAAGCGCTGAGCAGCTTCAAGTGATCCGCGGAGCCGCGTGGCGGGAGAGAACAGAGGGATCGCAGCCCATGGCGCCCGGACAAAGTGAACAACGCCTGGTGCTGCGGAGTCGGCTCGATGAGGTTCCCCGGGCCGAACACACCGTCCTGAAAGCCGCCATGGAGGCCGGGTTCGACGAGCCGGCCTGCTTCGCGATCAAGCTTTCACTCGAAGAAGCCCTCGCCAATGCGATCAAGCACGGCAACGCCGGCGATCCGGATAAGCAGGTCGTCGTGACCTACCACATCGCCAAAGACCACATCCAGATCAGCGTGTGCGACGAAGGCGGCGGGTTTGAACCCGACGTCGTGCCCGATCCGACCCTCGATGAGAACCTGGAGAAGCCCGACGGCCGGGGGATCATGCTGATGAAGGCCTACATGAACGAGGTCTGCTATAATCAGGCCGGGAACTGCGTGACCATGGTCAAGCGGCGACAGTGCCATCCGTCGTCGGCCACTTCCTGACCGGTCACCCCACTCGACCAGGGGTCAAGGCCATGCCCGGATTTGAAATGAATATCGAGCCCCGTCCGAACTGGACCATCGCGCGGCTCCACGGCGAGGCGTCACTCACCGAGAGCACGCCGCTCGAAACCAAACTCCGCCAGATCACGGACCAGCGACAGCCCAACGTCATTCTTGACCTCACCGATTTGAGTTTTATCGACAGCTCGGCCCTCGGCATCCTGGTGCAGTTCCGTCACGATGTGCAGAAGTACGGCGGGCGCATCCGCCTTGTGGGGGCGCAGCGTCACATCACCGACGTGTTCCGCAAGACCCGCCTCGTGGAGCTGTTTCCCATGTTCGACTCCGCCGACGAAGCGATCACCGAAACCCCGTCGTGACCTCGAGTCGCCAAGCCGGAC
>CAYFQS010000083.1:6793-11961 GCA_964345245.1 uncultured Planctomycetaceae bacterium
GGATCCGGCAAACGTCGTTCTCGCCGTCACATCCGCTCGAGGGTTTCAATGCCGAGCAGGTCGAGGCCTCGCTTGAGCGTTCGCGCCGTCAGGTCGCACAGCAGCAGCCGCGTCGCCCGCCGGGCGTCGGTGTCGGCCTTGAGGACGGGGCAGGTCTCGTAGAACCCGCTGAACGCGGTGGCCAGTTCATACAGGTAGGTGCACAGGCGGTGCGGTTCCAGGGCGTCGGCCACGCCGCGCAGCACCCCGCCGAGTTGCATCACTTTCAGCAGCAGCGCCCGTTCCGCCGGGTGCGACCACTCGATCTCGTCGGCCTTCGATGCCGCCCCGCCCTGCTCGCCGCCTTTTCGGAAGATCGACCGAATCCGGGTGTAGGCGTACTGCAAATACGGGGCCGTGTTCCCGTCCATCGCGAGCATGCGGTCCCAGTCGAAGACGTAGTCCTTCACCCGGTCGCTGGACAGGTCGAAGTACTTGATCGCCCCGATGCCGACCACGCGGGCGACCTCCGCCCGCTCCTGCTCGGAAAGGTCGGGATTCTTCTCGGCGACGATCGCCCCGGCCCGCTCCACCGCCTCGTCCAGCAGATCGGCGAGCTTGACCACGTCGCCGGCCCTGGTTTTGAAGGGCTTGCCGTCCTGGCCGAGGATCGTGCCGAAGGGCACGTGATCCAGGCGCACGTCCTCCGCCCAGCCGGCCCGGCGGGCGGCGTCGAAGACCTTGTCGAAATGCTCGCGCTGCCGGGCGTCGGTGACGTAGATCAGCCGGTCGGCGCGGAGTTCGCCGACCCGGAACCGGATCGCGGCGAGGTCGGTCGCGTCGTAACCGAATCCGCCGTCCGACTTCCGCACCATCACCGGGCTTTCGTATTTCTCCACGAATACGCACAGGGCCCCCTCGCTGTCGCGGGCAACGCCCTTCCGCTCCAGTTCCTCGGCCGTCGCGGCGAGCCCGTCGTTATAGAAGCTCTCGCCGCGGACGTCTTCCGCGGTGAGCCGGACGTTCAGCCGGGCGTACACCTGCTCGAAGTGTCGCTCGGATTCATCGACCAGTTGCCGCCAGAGGGCGAGCGTGGATTCGTCGCCGGACTGCAAGGCGACCACCCGGCGCCGGGCCCGCTCGGCGAAGTCGGCATCCTCGTCGAATTTCGACTTCGCCTGCTGATACAGGGCGTTGAGATCGCCGACGTGGAAGGCCTCGCCTTCCCGGGCCCCGACGTCGGCCATATGCTCGATGAGCATTCCGAATTGCGTGCCCCAGTCGCCGAGGTGGTTTTGCCGGGTCACCCTGTCGCCGAGGAACTCGAGCACGCGGACGATGCTGTCCCCGATACAGGTGGAACGAATGTGCCCGACGTGCATTTCCTTGGCCACGTTCGGCCCGGAGTAGTCGACCACCACGTGCCGGGGCGTGTCGCTGTCCTTGACGCCGAGTTGGTCATCATCGGCGAGGTTGATGGCCTGGTCGGCGAGGAAATCAGGGGTGAGCCGGAGGTTGATGAACCCCGGCCCGGCGATCTCGGGCGACTCGCAAACATCCGCCACGTCCAGACTTTCGATGATCTTCGCCGCCACGTCGCGCGGCTTGGCCTTGACCTGCTTGGCCAGGGCCATCGCCACGTTCGCCTGGTAGTCGCCGAACTCCGGTTTCTGGGCCGGCCGCAGGATCGGATCGGTCCCGGCGAAGTCTTCGCCGTAGGCGGCCGCGATGGCCCGAGCGAAGCGCTCACGCAGCAATTCGAGGGTGTCAGCCATGGGGCGGGTATCGTCGCCAGCGGAACCGCGAACGTCAACCTGCAGCGACCGCGTTCGGGACCGGCTGCGATATTGTCCGCAAATCCTGGGATTTTTCCCGATTTCGCCTTTGCGGCATTTGGCGGGGTGCCGGCAGATCGCCACAGGACGTAAGTCACCGTGAAATCTGGCTTTGGGCGAATCCAACCCGTGACGAATTACGGCAAAATTGCCGTAGATCGGAACATATCCGACTGCCCAATCCGACATTTGCGGTTGATATCGATCGCGGAGTCCTTACGATGGGGTTTGTCGGGCTATCGCCATCAGCTTGTTCTGATGCTGCCGCGCCCCTTCGCGGCGAGGGCAAGGTACGATAGCGGAACTACCTTTTGAACGTGTAGAGCGAAAGTAGGAGATCACCATGACAGCCATTGATCCAGAACGTACATATACCGTGCCCACCGGCGAGGCAGAGCCGATCGAGATTCGCTTTCCCGCCCATGAGGACGGCCTCGACCAGGACGAGGAGTGGTGTGAGGTGGTCGAGGGCGATCATGTTCGCCGCATCCGATTCCACGATTACCACGAGGTTTACGAAATCCCCGGCCTGTACGAGGCGCTGTTCTACCGGACGCTGAAGTGCTGCAGCCCCGCCCGCGTGGTCGGACTGCTCGACGAGGTGCTTTCCGAGGAACGGGTCGATGCCGAGGAACTGCGGGCTCTCGACATCGGGGCCGGCAACGGCATGGTCGCCGAGCAGCTCTGGTCGCTGGGGGTAAGCAGTATCGTCGGCGTCGACATCATCCCCGAGGCCGAGTCCGCCGCGTATCGGGACCGGCCGTACGTCTACGAGGACTACCACACGGTCGACCTGACCGAACTGCCGGAAGAGGTGGAGAAGGCCTGCCGCAAGCGGAAACTCAACTGCCTCGTCTCGGTGGCGGCGCTCGGCTACGGCGATCTGCCGGCCAAGGCCTTTCTCCAGTCCCTCGACCTGCTGGAATCCGAGGCCTGGCTCGCGTTCAACATCAAGGAAGACTTCCTCTACGAGACCGACTACACCGGCTTCGGCGAGCTGATCGATAACCTTCGCCGTGACCGCGTGATCCGGCTGGAGACCTACAAGCGTTATCGGCACCGCTATTCGATCGGCGGCAAGGAGCTGTTCTACGTCGCCGTCATCGCCCGCAAACTGCGGGACCTGCCGGATGGATACCTGGACTGAGACCGGACGAACGTCATGATCCAACTTGAGGATGTGAGCAAGTCGTACGACGGTGGAGAAACGTTCGCCGTGCGCGGCGTGAACATGACCATCGAAGAAGGCGAACTCGTCGTCATCCTCGGCGAGTCCGGCTGCGGTAAGACGACGACCCTCAAGATGATCAACCGCCTGATCGAGCATACGTCCGGGACGATCAGTGTGGACGGTGAAGACGTACTGGAGCACAATCCGGTCGAACTCCGCCGCCACATCGGCTACGTCTTCCAGGGCATCGGCCTGTTTCCCCACCTGACGGTGGGGGAGAACGTAGCCATCGTCCCGCGACTGCTCGGCTGGTCGGACAACGACATGCGGGAGCGGGTGGAGGAACTGCTGAATCTCGTGAGTCTTTCGCCCGAAGACTATCGCGATCGGCTGCCGCGGGAACTGTCCGGCGGCCAACGACAGCGCATCGGCCTCGCCCGGGCCCTCGCCGCCCGGCCGAAGATCATGCTCATGGACGAACCGTTCGGCGCGCTGGATCCGCTGACCCGCGACGACTTGCAGGGCGAGTACCGTAAGATCCATGACGACCTGGGGCTGACCACGGTCATGGTCACACACGACATGACCGAAGCCCTGCTGATGGGCGACCGGATTGCGGCGATGTACGGTGGCGAGATTCTGCAGGCCGACACGCCCCGGAAGCTGCTGACCGAGCCGGCCGACGACTACGTGCAGGCCCTGATGCAGACGCCGCGCAAGCAGGCCGACCAACTCGAAGCCCTGGTCGAGGGAGCATCGTAACCGCGGCATGAGCAGCAATTTCATCGAACAACTGGAGAAGCTGCCGGACTACCTGGCCAACCACCTGATGATCACGGTGATTGCGCTGGGGGCTGGGATCGGGGTCAGTCTGCCCTCGGCGGTCATCCTCACGAAACTCAAGGCCCTGCGGTGGCCGACCGTCACCTCCGCGGGGGTGATCCAGACGATTCCCTCGCTGGCGCTGCTGGCGTTGATGGTGCCGCTGCTCGGCGGGGCCTACGGGTTCTGGCCCGCGGTGGTCGGGCTCACGCTCTACAGCATCCTGCCCATCCTGCGCAACACCGTCACCGGCATCCTGGGGGTGGACCCGGCGATGACCGAGGCGGCCCGCGGGGTCGGCATGACCCCGGGCCAGGTGCTGTGGCAGGTGGAACTGCCGCTGGCCGCGCCGGTGATTATCGCCGGGATCCGCACCGCGACGGTGTGGGTGGTCGGCATCGCCACGCTGGCCACCCCGGTCGGGCAGACGTGCCTGGGCAACTACATCTTCAGCGGACTCCAGACGCGGAACTGGGTGGCGGTGCTGTTCGGCTGCGTCGCCGCCGCCGTGCTCGCGATCCTGCTGGACCTGATGTTCGCCGGGCTGGAGAAAGGCGTCGACCGCCGCAGCCGGCCGCTGACGCTCACCGCCCTGATCTCGCTGATCGTCGTGGTCGGCGCCGGGCTGGTCGCCCCGGCCGCGGTCTCCGCACTGGAAGCCGACGCCTTGCAGCAGATCGTCCGGGATGACGACCGGGCCGAGGACGACACGCGGGTGCTCCCGGGGCGCGATCGTCCGATCCGCATCGGCTCCAAGACTTTCACCGAACAGTACATTCTCGCGGCCCTGCTGGCCCACCGCCTCGAAGATGCCGGGTTCCAGGTCGAACGCGTGGAGTCGCTCGGCTCAACCGTCGGGTTCGACGCCCTCGTCGGCGGCGAGATCGACGTATTCGTGGACTACACCGGGACGATCTGGTCCAACTACATGAACAAGGAAGAGGCGGCGTCCGCCTGGTTCGTGCTCGACGCGATGGCCGGGTGGATCGCAACCGAGCACGACGCCCGATGCCTCGGTCCACTCGGGTTTGAAAACGCCTACGCCCTGGCCATGCGCGCCGACCGCGCCGAGCAGCTTGGCGTCGAGTCGATCAACGATCTGGCCGGGCATGCCCCCGACATGAAGATGGGCAGCGATTACGAGTTCTTCGACCGGCCGGAGTGGTACAAGCTCCGGGATACGTACGGCCTGGAGTTTGATGAGTTGGTCAACTTCGACTCCAGCTTCATGTACGGAGCGGTCGCGGACCGCAAGGTCGACGTGATCACCGCCTTTTCCAGCGACGGACGGATCGAGGCGTTCGACCTCAAGATCCTCGAGGACCCGCGCAACGCGTTTCCGCCGTACGATGCGGTGGTGC
>CAYFQS010000084.1:0-11779 GCA_964345245.1 uncultured Planctomycetaceae bacterium
GGCTCCTGCTCTGCGAAGCAGTGCTCTCCGCTCTGCGAAGCGCTACGTAGAGCATGAGTCGCTGCGCAGCACGAGTTGGGGGGTGAAGGGTTAGCCCCATTCACCATCCGAACCCTCCGTTTTGGCGCTGCTGAAAATCGATTCTGTGCCCGGCGCATCGGCAAACCGATGAGCTTTTCTACGGAGCATGCCCGACCGTTTCCCGCCCCGGCGAATACGTGTCAGCAGCGGCGGCGACACAGGACGAGCCCACCGAGGCCGTACAGGGCGAGCGTGGCCGGCTCGGGCACCGAGGCCGAGTCGCCGGAGAGTTGCCAGCCGTACGGGAAGGTGGCGCTGCTGCTTGAGGCCCCGACCAGGTTGTCGTTGTCCTTGAAATACAGCCTGAAGGTCGTGGAGCCGGTGATCTCGGGCATGGCGGACAGATCCACCTCGAAGTCGCGCACACTCACGTTGCGGGCGGTGGAGGGGTTCCAGAAGGCTCCGTCGTACACGGTCTGGTAGTTGTCAAGAGAGGTGCGAATCACGTAATCCATCGCCGAAGAGAGGCTTGGAATGCCCGCGATGCGGAACCTATCCGGCTCGAACTGCAAGCCCGATTTCGGCGTCAGCTCGAATTCGAGGTAATGGTTCAGCGAGAGCGTGGTGGGCACGTCGACGTAGCGGATGTGCGGATTCGGTACCGAGGAATCGAGCGTCAGGCCAACCGGCTGGAGCCGGGTGATCGCGATATCGTCAACCTCCGTTTGGGGGATGCTGAGCGGTGTCTGCCAGACGTGGTGAAGCTGCTGACCCGTGCCATCGTGCCGCGAATTCCAAATGGCGAGAACGCCCGCCTCGACCTGCATTGGACCAAAAATCGAAACCAGCACCACCGCCGTCACTACTTTCCCGAAACCCGTCATCGCGTTTCTCCCGCAAAATAAACTGATCGTAAATTTGATTCCAGGCGGACCCGAGTCAGGGGCTCCTGCTCTGCGAAGCAGCGCTCTCCGCTCTGCCAAGCGCTACGCAGAGCATGAGTCGCTGCGCAGCACGAGTTGGGGGGTGAGGGGGCAACTATCAGGTCTGCCCGACCCCGGAATCGGCATGTGATCTGCCCCGTTCACCTTCCGAACCCTCCATTCCAGCCTGCTGGAACCGGTGTTTTTGCCCGAAGACCATCCCCGAGCCATCCCCAAATCCAGACGAGTAATATTACACACGATTCCGCCTCGGTCAAGACGAAAGCGGCAAACTTTCGTTAGAACTCAGCTCAGGCGTCCCAAGGCAGGTCGGGCTGGTCCTGATCTTCGCGGGCCTCGCGGCGGGCTTGTCCGTTCTCGGTAGTACGACGAAGGATGAATTCGAGGTATTCGGGGTCAACCCCATAGCTCACGCCGGCGTCGGCCTCGGGCATCGGACAGCCCCCGCAAACCATGGCCCCCTGGGATTGTCGCCGCGGGCGAGGTGGTGGTCGGGGCGGCGCTCTCGGACGAAGAACTCGTGGCGGAGAACCCCACTGGCTCGACGCGTCCGCCGCGGAGGTGAAAAACGATGCGGCCGATGTAGTCCCCCATTCGATCCTAAAAACGCCCCCCCACAGCCCATCAGGCCCGTTTTACACCCTGAACTGCGCAACCTGGGTTAGACGTTTCGTTCGCCCAGCGTCCGCGGGAGAAGATCGGCGAACTCGCGTTCGACCTCGCTTCGCAGCGATTGTTCGAGCTTCGCCGGCGGACGGGAGGCGATCTCGGTGCGGCGGTCGTGGGCGGCGCGGAGGGCGCCGCCCTCCGTGTGCTCCAGCGGATACCTTGCGTACACCCGCTCGCGCGACGGGACGGGCAGGTGATAAACGTAGCTGCGGTCCTCGGCTTCGATCACCTGCCGGATCGTGCTCACCGACTCGTTGCGTTCGGCTTCGCCGAACCCGGCCGGCCGGACACTCCGCTTCACCTCACCAAGGTGCGCGTCGTCGAGGATCGCCTGCTCCGGGCAGAACATGTTCGATCGGCCGAGCAGGCCGAAGGCGCAGTGCACGTACTGGGCGCCGCTGTGGGGAATCTGCGAGAGGGTGAGCATCTTCTCGAAGGTCGCCTGAATCCCGGGGGTGGCGGCGTCGCTGATGCCCGCGGTGCTGTAGCACGGCAGGGCGTAGTGCCGCGCCATCCGGGCGGTGGCGGCGTTGTACTGGTTGAACTCCGCCACGCCGTACATGTCGTTGAGGTTGTCGAGTCGGCACCGCACCGCGACGGTGCCGTAGAGCACCGGCGATGCCGGGGCGGCGAGCTGGTGCAGCGTGACTCCGGCGAGCAGTTCGGCGTTGATCTGCGCCACCATGCCGAACTCATCAATCGGGGCGGTGGTCCCACCCATGGGCGAACTGGAGATCACCACCGGCACGCCGGCCCGGGCGATGGCGAAGAGCTTCTCCGCCGTCTCGTCCACGACCTGCAGCGGGCTCTTGACCACGCAGGTGATGAACGACAACAGCGGCTCGCGGGCGAAGGCCTCTTCGCCGCCGGCGACGAGGCCGCCGAGCTTCAGCACGTCCGCCAGGGCGGGCAGGTGCGTCAGGTCGGCCTGCACGTGCTTGGTGATGCGATCGAGACAGACGGCGAACTTATTGACGTCCTTGTTCTCCGCGGTGATCCCGGGATCCTGAATGTTGAGGCAGCGGATAAAGAAATCGACGTGTTCGAGGTGTTCGCACAGATGCGCGGCCTCGCGGAGTCGGCGGATCGAGCCCGGCTCCCGGCTGAAGGCCGCGCGCCCCTCGCCGTCGAAGCTGACATCGAGCCAGGTGTTCGTCTCCGAGCCGGTGCCGAAGCGCACCCGCGGCTCGTCGGCGTCAAGGATCAGCCGATTGTCCGGGTTGCGGGCCCCGAGCACGACGCGCGACGGTGCGGAATCCAGCGCCTTGTCGACTAACCTCGGCGGAATGCGAACGTGCGTCCCGTCGTGTGCGGTATCCACGGTCGCGCCGGCGGCCTTGAACAGCTCGATGGTTTCCGCATGCTCGCACAGCAGTCCGGGGTCCTGAAGCAGATCACGCGAAGCGCCGTCAACCAGCGCGACCTGTTCGTCGCTCAGCCGGGGCTGCGGCTTGACGAGCACACCTTCACGTTGGGGCGAATCATTCATGGGGGCCTGCCGAAAAAAGGTCTGATGCACTTGCGCCCACTATACCGGCGCTCCCCCACGGCAATTCAACCCTGATGAGTTGATTTTGTTGATCCTACGCCCCGAGCGCCTCCTGCTCGGCGATGATGCGGTCGACCAGGGCGTCGACGCGGGGGTCGGGCATGCGGACGGCCATGCGCTCACGGACGTAGGGGACGACGCGCTTCATGCCGTCCCACATCTCGACGTGGGCCCTCCGGCCGCCGACGGCTTGCCGCACCTTCGTGTTGTCGAAGATCACGCTGCACGCCTTGTCGCCGAGCAGCTTGCCGCGGGCGTCCGGGTCGTAGCGGGCGAGGGTATCGCTGGGCACGTGCACGATCTTCGCCTCGACACCGAGGGCGGCGGCGATGGCGGCGATGATGCGGTCCCAGGTGTTCGCCTCATCGGTGGTGATGTGATACGCCTCGCCCAGCGTCCGGTTTTGGCCGAGCAGCCGCACGAACGCCGCGGCGAAGTCGTCGGCATGCGTGAGCACCCACAAGCTCTGCCCATCGCCGTGCACGATGACCGGTCGGCCGTGCATCATGCGGGCGGCGATCTGATCGCCCGAGATAAAGGTGCCGGGGAACTTGCGGCGATAGGTGTGGCTGGGGCGGACGATCGTCACCGGCAGCTCGCCCGCACCGTGGGCCGCCATCGCCGCCTGCTCCATCTCGATCTTCTTCGCACTGTACGGCCAGAAGGGATTGGCCAGCGCCGTGTTTTCGGTAATCACGTGACTGATCGGCGGCTTGCGATAGGCCGAAGCCGTGCTGATGAGCACGTACTGGCTCACCTTTCCACCGAATACGCGCCTGTCGCGATCGAACTGCTCGGCATCAAAGGCGAGGAACTGGCACACGACGTCGAAGCCCTCGTCGCCCAGCTTGGCATAGGCGACGTCGTCGTTCATGTCGCCGGTGATCTGCCGCACGCCGTCGGGCAGCGGCTCGCCACTGCTGCCGCGGTTGAACACCACGACCTCGTGGCCTTCCCGCAGCGAGGCGTGGACGCACGCATAGGAGATTTCGCCGGTTCCGCCGATGTAGAGGACTTTCATGGGACACTCCGTGAAAAACTGATCGGCCGCATTCTAACGGAACCGTCGGGCCGACGGCCGGGAACGGATTCATCGCGGAGGCGCCCGGCCGGCGCAAAACACGAGGGACGCGACGATCCGCGTCCCCCTGTGTCCTGCCTCAAGCAGAGTCAATCCCCGACTCCGGGGCGAGGCGGCGGTTTGAATGTCGATCAGTTCCCGGCGGGCGCGGCGCCGAGCGCCTGCTCGACCCGGGGCCGGGCGGGCGAATCGCGATCGCCGGTCAGCAGCCGGCGCCACGCATTCGAGAAGTTCCGCTGATAGAAGTCGCCGAAGCTCTCGCCCGGCATCCGCTCATCGCGGTACTTCTCCAGCAACGGGCGCAGCGTCGGCAGCAACTCGTCCATGGGCACGTTCACGTCGTACAGGTCGGCGAGGCGGTCGCCTTCCAACCGGCCGCCGAGGAACACGTCGTAGTGCCCCGGCTTGTGCCCGACGAAACCGAGGTCGGCCGAGTACGGACGCGAGCAGCCGTTCGGGCAGCCCGTCATCCGCAGTGTGATCGGGGTGTCGTCCACGCCCAGCCGTTCGAACTCCGCTTCGAACTCGCGGATCACGTCCGGCATCACCCGCTCGGATTCGGTCAGGGCCAGCCCGCACGTGGGCAGGGCGACGCACGCCATCGCGTGACGCCGGGCGTACGTCAGGTCCTCGACCTTGCGGATGTGATAGGCGTTGAGAATCTTCTCGAGGTTCTTCGCGTCCTCTTCACTCAGATCGCCGAACAGCAGGTTCTGGTTCGGCGTGAGAATCACCGTCGGGCGCAGGGCGCTGACGATCTCGCGGATCGCGGTGCGAATGCGGGTGCGCTCGTTGTCGATGATGCGGCCGTTTTCGATGAACAGGCCGTAGTAGTAGTTCCCGTCGCCCTGCTCGTGCAGGCCGAGCGAATCCTCATGCCGCAGCGCGCCGAGGTCTTTCCACGGCTTGAGCTCGAAGTCGACGCGATTGCGGAATTCCTCACGGAAGGCCTCGATGCCGTTCTCCTCGATCACGTACTTCAGCCGGGCGTGCTTGCGATCGGTGCGGTCGCCGTAGTCGCGGAACATCTGGGCGATGGTGCGAACGGTGTCGAGGATGTGGTCGGCTTCCACGTAGCCGAGTTCGGACCCGAGTCGGGCGAAGGTTTCCTCCTTCTTGTGGGTCATGCCGAACCCGCCGCCGACGAGGATGCTCGCGCCCACGAGCTTGCCGTCCTGCACGTCGGCGACGATGCCGATGTCCTGGCTGTGGGCGTCGACCGAATTGTCCTCGGGCAGGGCGATGCCGGTTTTGAATTTCCGCGGCAGGTATTGATCGCCGTAGACCGGTTCGGTCTCCCGCGAGCTGTCGACCTTGTCGCCGTCCATCCAGATTTCGTAGTAGGCGTTGGTCTGGGGGGTCATGGCCCGGCTGAGGTCGGTGGCGAGCTGCCGCACCGTGGCGTGGGCGTCGTCGGCGATCGGGGCGGGCGGGGCCATGATGTTCCGCTCCACGTCACCGCAGCCGCAGATCGTGGGCAGCAGAATCTCCGTGCAACGCCGGATGGCCTTCTTCAGGTCCTTCTTCAGCACGCCGTGAATCTGGAAGCATTGCCGCGTGGTCAGTCGCAGGGACTGGTTGAACGTGACTTCCTCGGCGAGTTGGTCCATGGCCAGGTACTGCTCGGGGGTGATCGTCCCGCCGGGCACCTTGATGCGGATCATGAACCACGTCTCGGTCTCCACGCCGGTGGCCTTCTTCGCCATCCGGGCGTCGCGGTCTTCCTGCTGGTAGATGCCGTGAAACTTCAGCAGCTGCATGTCGTCGTGATCGAAGCTCGGCGCGTCGTTGTTGTTGAGCACCTTCAGGATTGTCCCGCGCAGGAGAGCGGCGTTCTTCTTGGCTGTTTCGACCTTGGATTCTTTGTTCTTATTGGCAAGTTTCTGTATTTTGCTGTCTGACATTCTGGTGGCTCCGGGGGAGGCGGCCCCTCAAAAAACGTTGATTTCACTGGCTTAAAGCTGTGAGCTGTCCATCGACTTCACCGCATTGCCGTCGACGTGGATGCCGCATTCCGTCTTGCCCATGCCGGCCCAGCGGCCGGATCGCCCGTCGCCGCTCTCCTCCGCCGGCCGGGTGCACACCGGCGTGTTGCAGCCGATCGAGGCGTACCCCTGATCGTACAGCGGATTGTAGGGCACCCTGTTGGCCTTGATATAACCCCACAGCGTCCCCTCGTCCATCGTCGCCAGGGGGTTGATCTTCGCCGCGTCGTTCACCACGTCCCACAGCACAACGGGCACCTGGGCCCGCGTCTTGCTGTGGCTCCGCCGCATGCCCGTGATCCACGCGCCTTTGTCGGCGAGGTGACGACGCAGCGGCTCGACCTTGCGGATGCGACAGCACTCGTTGATGCCCTCGGCGCCGCGTTCGTACAGATGCCCGCCGAACTTCTCCTGCTGCTGCTCCCAGGTCAATTCGGGGGCGACGCGCGCCGCCTGGAAGTCGTAACGGTTCTGAATCCGCAGCCGCGTCTCGTGCGTTTCGTTGAACAGCACGCCGGTGTCGAGATAGAACACCTCGACGTCGCGGAGCAGGTTCATCCGGGCGAGCATGTCGATGATGACGACCGACTGCATGCCGAAGCTGCACGCGAGGGCGATGCCTGGCCGGTAACGCTCGACCGCCCAGCGCAGGGTCTCCTGGGGCGGGGCGGTCTCGAGCCGCTCGGCGACCTGCTGGAGCTTGCGAATCTCTTCGTCGCGGTCGGTTTCAACGGCCTGAGCAATCGTCACGCGTCACACTCCTGGAGTCAATCGGGCGGTCGGTCGGCGCCGGACCTTGAACACAGTGAATGTTACGCGGGAATCGCGCTGACGCTCAAAGAAATCAGAAACGAACTTTTTACGCACAAATCCATGAACAAAAGCCAGTTATGTTACACTTGAAATATCGTTAGCTTCCGATATAATGGAATGTCGTATGGCTCGCAGAGCAATCACCCGCGGTATTTCCCTTCGCTACTTCCAGCCGGTGGCCGAGTCGCTGCGCGTCATCGCGCATCCCGTGCGGCTGAAGATCATCGAACTGCTGATGAGCAACGAACTGACCGTGGGCGACCTCGCCCGCGTGGTCGGCGAGAAGCCGGCCATCGTCAGCCAGCACCTGACGCACATGCGGGCCCACGGAATTCTCGACCGTCGTCGCAACGGCCGGGAGGTCTACTACTACGTCAACAACGAGCACGCCGCGGGCGTGCTCCAGTGCATCCAGCGTAAGCACCAGTCGGACATGAGCTTTCAAGATGGAGAAGCAATCTGATGAACCAGGAATCCAGCAGGATCGTGATCGTGGGTGGCGTGGCGGGCGGCGCCAGCGCCGCCGCCCGCGCCCGTCGCATGAACGAAAACGCCGAGATCATCATGCTCGAAAAAGACGAGCACGTGTCCTTCGCCAACTGCGGCCTGCCGTACTACGTCGGCGGCGAGATTCAGGACCGCGACAAGCTGCTCGTGGCCACGCCGGAAAAGTTCCGCACGTGGTTCAACATCGACGTGCGGATTCTGCACGAAGTCACCGGCGTCAACCGCAATGCCCACACCGTCGACGTCGTGGACAAGCAGTCGGGCGACAAGGAAACGATCCAGTACGATAAGCTGATCCTCGCCCCGGGAGCAGCGCCGATCATCCCCCCGATCGAAGGGATTCGCGAATCGGAGAACATCTTCACCCTCCGCAACGTCGCCGACGTCGATCGACTCAAGAACTTCATCGATCAGCGGAAGCCCCGCCGGGCGGTGGTCGTCGGGGCGGGATTCATCGGCCTGGAAATGGTCGAGCAGCTCCACCATCTCGACATCGAAGTGTCGCTGGTCGAGCTTGTCGATCAGGTGCTCCCACCGCTCGATCCCGATATGGCGCGGATAATCGAGCAGGAGCTGGTCGATCACGGCGTGAAGCTCTGTCTCGGAAACGGGCTGAAGGACTTCGAGATCAGCGACGGGCGGGCCGAGCGCGTCGTGCTGAATGACGGCACGAAACTCGATGCCGACATGGTGGTGCTCGGTATCGGTGTGCGGCCGAACACGAAGCTCGCCGAGGACGCCGGGTTGGAGATCGGCTCGACCGGCGGCATCTGGGTCAATCGCTTCATGCAGACGTCCGATCCGAGCATCTATGCCGTGGGCGATGCGGTGGAATATGTCAACGGCGTGGCGGACATGCACATGCGGATTCCCCTGGCCGGTCCGGCCAATCGCGCCGGCCGCATCGCGGGCGAGCACGCCGCCACCGGCATGGCCCCGAAAATGGCCCCCGTGCTCGGCACCGCCATCGTCCGGATATTCGACAAGACCGCCGCCATCACCGGCATGAGCGAGAAGCTCGCGGCCAAGTTCAGTCAGACCGTCAAGGCCGTCTGGGTCCCCGGCGCTCATCACGTAGGCTACTACCCCGGCGCCGAACCGATGATGGTCAAGCTCATCTACGACCCGGCGACGGAGGACGTCGTCGGCGCCCAGATCATGGGAGGGACCGGGGTGGACAAACGCATCGATGTCATTGCCACCGTCATTCATTTCGGCGGCGACGTGGACGACCTCGCCGGGCTCGACCTGGGCTACGCGCCGCCCTTCGGCGCGGCGAAAGACCCGGTCCACATGGCCGGGTTCGTGGCCCAGAACGACCTGCGGCACTTCGACTCGCTCGTTTCGCCGCACGAACTCGATGATCTCGATGACGACACGCAGCTTGTGGATGTGCGAAACGCCGATGAATGGGCGGCAGGCCGCCTGGCGGGAGCGACGTGGGTGCCGCTGCCCGAAGTGCGCGATCGACTCGATGAACTGGACATGAACAAACCGGTCTTGACCTACTGCAAGGGCGGCCAGCGCTCGTACTTCGCCACCCGCATCCTCCGTCAGCACGGGTTCCGGGATGTGACCACGCTGTCCGGGGGTGTGGAGATGCAGGACGATCTCGTGAAAGATTGAGCGGGGGGTGGCCGGCGCGGGCTCGCTTCAGCGAGTCGCGATCACGACCGCGACCGGCGAACGTTTCCCGCACTCGCTGAAGCGAGGCGGGCCGGAACCGGCCGACGACGCGTGCTTGCTGGAGCGAGGCGCGGTCTCTTTCGATTGAGCCCTCCCGCACTCGCTGAAGCGAGGCGGGCCGAGGGGTTGCCGCCGGGTTCCGCCGCAAGATAATGCGGGCATGGCTCCCCATACCCGACGCTCGGCACTGATTGCGATTCCGATCTTCGTTGTCTTCATCGCCGTGCTGCTGCATGCCGCGATCCACCGGCGCACCGACGTGTACCGGCAGATCGGCGAGCGCAAGCTTACGGCGACGATCTTTGAGCCGGAGGCGAGCGATGCCGCCGAGCCGCGTGCCTGTCTGATCATGATCCACGGCGGGGGCTGGAACGCCGGGCATCCGGGGTTCTTCTTCCCGCACTGCCGGTACTTCGCCTCACGGGGGATGGTGGCGATTTCGGTTTCGTATCGGCTGGCGAGCGAACCGGGCGTGACGCCGCTGGAATGCACCGCCGACGCCCAGGCCGCGGTGCGATGGGTGCGTGAGAACGCCGAGCGGCTGAACATCGACCCGCAGCGCATCGCGGTGGCGGGGGATTCAGCCGGCGGGCATCTCGCCGCCGCCTGCGGCATGATCCCGGACCTCAACGACGCCCCGGCAGATGCGCCGAGCAGTCAGGCCGACGCGATGGTCCTGTTCAACCCGATCATCGACACCACCGAGGAGGGCTGGCCTCACTGGAAGCTGAGCGAGGAAGCCGCGGCAAAGCGAGGCATGACCGTCGCGCAGGCCGAGCGCCGCATCTCGCCGATGCACCACGTCCGGTCCGACCTGCCGCCTACGCTGCTGATGCACGGCACGATCGACCCGACCACGCCCATCGTGCACTCGCGACGGTTCGCTCGGAAGATGCTCGAGGTCGGCAACTACTGCGAACTCGTAGAACTGCCCGACCGCAAGCACGCATTCATCCTCGTGGGCTATTCCAACAATGATGACCGGACCATTGTCGACGCGATGCGCAAGGTCGACCGCTTCCTCGCATCACTGGGCTACCTCGAAGGCGAACCGACGATCGAGTACGGCTGGACGGAAACGGTCGAGCCGATCGACTATCGCTGAAGGCGCGGCGGACTCACGGTCTCTTCCGCGTCAAACGCCTCACGCGAAATCGCGTCCATCCTGGCTCGCGCCCGGCTTGCGAAGTCGAGCAGGTGTCCGGGCGGGCAGTGCGTCCCGTTCATCCACGGGCAGTCCCGGCCTCCGCCAGAACCCGACCACGGATGCGATGGCTCAACCCCTGGAAGGTTAACAGGTCAACCGACCGGCCGCCGGGGCCCGTCCCAACGCTTCCTCGACCGCGCCGAGCCGAATGAGCCCCGGCACGTGGTCGGGCTCGAACCCGACGAGCACGTCGACGTCGCTGTCGGGGCCGAAATCGTCGCGCCGCACCGATCCGAACAACGCGGGTTTGCGGATGTGATGCCGTCGACAGAACGCGGGCAGTTCATCCCGCGGGATGTCGATTTTCGCCCGGCTCATGCGGATCTTGTGCGGCGAAGCCGATCACATCCCCAGCGCTTCGGCCATGGCCTGGCCGAGGTCGGCGGGGGAGTCGGCGACGGTGATGCCGGCGTCGCGGAGGGCGGCGATCTTGGCGTCGGCCGTGCCCGAGCCGCCGGAGATAATCGCTCCGGCATGCCCCATCCGTTTGCCCGGCGGAGCGGTGCGCCCGGCGATGAACGCCGCGACCGGCTTGTCGATCCGCCGGGCGATGTGGGCCGCGGCCGACTCCTCGTCGCTGCCGCCGATCTCGCCGATCAGCAGCACGCCATCGGTTTCATCGTCGGCTTCGAATGCGTCGAGCAACTCGATGAAATTCAGCCCCTTCACCGGATCCCCGCCGATGCCGATGCACGTGGACTGGCCGATCCCGCGGTCCGTGCATTGCCAGACGGCTTCGTAGGTCAGCGTGCCGGAGCGGGAGATCACGCCCACCGCCCTGCCGGACTCGGCTTTACCCGCGGGCAGGTGAATGTATCCGGGCATGATCCCGATTTTGCACTCGCCGGGCGTGATCACACCGGGGCAGTTCGGGCCGATCAACTCCGCATCGGGAAAGCTTTTGAGCACCTCGCGAACCTTCACCATGTCGAGCACGGGGACGCCCTCGGTGACGGCGACGATGACGCGAATCCCCGCTTCGGCGGCCTCCAGAATCGCATCGGCGGCGAAAGGCGGCGGAACGAAGATCATCGTCGCGTCGGCGCCGGTGGTCTCAGCCGCCTGCTGAACGGTGTCGAAGATCGGCAGGTCATTGTCGTCGGTCTGCCCGCCCTTACCGGGCGTAACGCCGCCGACCATCTTCGTGCCGTATTCGAGACAGCCGCGAGTGTGGAACGCCCCGGTCGATCCGGTAATGCCCTGGCAGATGACCTTCGTTTCGCTGTTGACGAGAATGCTCACATCGAACCCCTGAGAATCGCGTGTGTGGGGGCAGGATAGCCCCGCTGCGCAGCGGGGCTATCCTGCCCCCACACA
>CAYFQS010000085.1:0-11712 GCA_964345245.1 uncultured Planctomycetaceae bacterium
CGCGGATCGGCGGGGACGAGTTCGCGGTGATCTTCTGGGACGCCGACGCGCCTCGCCGACCGAACAGCCAGCACCCGCACGATGTGCGCGGCGCCGCCCAGCGATTCCAGCAGGCGATCTGCCAGCACAGGTTTCCCAAGCTTGCCGAGCACGCGCCCGGCACCCTGACGATCTCGGGCGGGCTGGCCAGCTATCCCTGGGACGGCCAGGACGCCGAGACACTCACCCGTCTCGCCGACCAGATGCTTTTCAAAAGCAAGCGCCAGGGCAAGAACGCGATCACCTTTGGTCCCGGCGCCCTCCGCGAATGCCAGATCCTCGACGAACTGCTCGGCGAGACTTCCGCCGAACCCGAAGAATGATACGGATGCGGCTCGTGCAGGAATGTCTGCCAACGCCAGGATGTCACGAGGCGTCGGGCTCCGCCCGGCGCGGCCCCGCTTCAGCGGGCCGCCGGGAGAACGTGGGTTCGCGGGGGCGTGCTTGACCTTCATTCAATCGCTTGTGACGAGAGCACGTCGCTCCCGTTGATCGGTGGCCGCGGCTCGCGGAAGCGAGACCGCGCCGGTCTTGCGTCCACCTTTCAGGTAGCATGAACGGCATGAACGACGTGAGTGACGCGCAGGTGGTGACCGGCGACGCATCGGACGAGCGCCTTGGGCCGTTTCGACTGGAGTGGGAGCCGACGAGCTTGCCCGGTCGGCTCGCCGCCGCGCCGCTCAAGCCGCTGCTCCGCCGGGTGCTGATGCTGGAGGAGATGAACCATATCTACGCGCACCGCGTGCCGGATGACCGGCGCGACTACGCCACCCGCGTGCTCGAAGCCCTCGACATTCACTGGCGCGTCCCGGACGAGCAGCTCGCCCGCATGCCGCGCAGCGGTCCGCTCATCGTGGTGGCGAATCACCCTTTCGGCGGGATCGACGGCATGATCCTCGGCAGTCTGCTGCGATCCGTTCGGCCGGACAGCAAAATGCTGGTCAACTTCATGCTCGGCATGATCCCGGACATGCGCGAGATGTTCTTCATGGTCGATCCGTTCGGCGGGCAGGGGGCGGCCACGCGGAGCGTGGCCGGGATCAAGGCCGCCCTGCGCTGGGTGCGCGGCGGCGGGACGCTGGGCATGTTCCCGTCCGGCGAGGTTGCTCACGTGAACTGGCGAACCCGGCGCGTGGAAGAGAGCCCGTGGCAGCCGACGATCGGCCGGATCATTCGCCAGACGCGGGCGCCCGTGACGCCGATCTTCTTCGAAGGCCGCAACAGCGCGTTCTTTCAGGCGACGGGGTTGATCCACCCGAAGCTGCGGACGGTGCTGCTGCCGCGTGAGATGCTCCGCAAGCAGGGGCGGATTGTGCCACTGCGGATCGGCGAACTGATCCCGGCCGAGACCATCGCCGACCTGCCGGACGACGAAGCGGTGGCGGCGTACCTGAGACGTCAGACCTGCGCCCTGGCCGGCCGCCACTGACAGGATCACCGAAACGACGCCGGCAACACCATCGGCCGTGGCTCGCCCGCCGCCATGCCGGCCGTGCAGGCATCCGGCGCGACGGTCGGCGGGTGGGGCGGACGGAAAGATTCCCCGTCCCGCCTTGCTTATGGGGAAACTTGAGCCATAGTATAAAATGCTCGGACTGGGGGAGGAAACGCTCTGCATCCTCCCACTTGCGTTGACCGCAGCCCTGCCGGCACATACCGGCGAATCGTGTGTACTGTGACAGGAGATTCTCGATGAGACTCGCGATGATTGGCGCCGCCGCGGTGGCTGCCGTCTGCACCGCCGCGCCCTCCGCCGAGGCATTCGTGTTTTCCACGGCCGGGGCCGGTGATCCGGATGCGGTGACCCACCCCATCGGCTACAGCGGACAGACCGACAATGTCCACCTCTCGATCAGCATGGGCATCAACCCGGGCAGTCCGCACGTGAGCGAGATGGTCACGCCGGTCAAGAACGTGATCGATACGTGGAACGGCCTGGCGCCCACCACGGGCAACCTGGTTCCCGCCAACCTGCCGTTCACCATGTGGGACTTCGAGTCCGTGCTGCTGCACGAGGCCGGCCACGCGCTCGGCCTGGGCCACCCGAATCTCGGGAACATGGCCGGGATCGACAGCGACGATCGGAACTTCGCTCACTCCAGGAAGGGCCCGGACGACGAGTGGGACCTGCTGCCCGGTAGTGACTCGGTGGACGGCTCGGCCGACGACATGCGCGACGATGATGTGAACCTCAACTGGTTCCGCGCCTCGAACAACAACCCGTTCACCATCGCCGGCGACGTGGATGCCTCGACGTACAGCCGCGACCTCGCCGATCTGCCGGGCAGTGACAACTACAGCGCGGTGGGGTCGAAGGAAGTCGCCGCGATCACGCCCGGCGTGGCCGACAACACCGAAGCGGTCATGGTGCAGGGCAGTCCCAACGGCGAGGCCCAGCGCACGCTCGGTCACGACGACGTGGCCGGCATCCTCTATGGCATGAGCGGCCTGGATGAAATCGCCGGCACGGACGACGACTACACCTTCGAACTCGTCTACGCCGGGCTGACCGATACCGCCGATGTCACGGTCACTTTCGAGGACCCGAACGGGCCTGGTCGCACAAGCTTCGCGGTGACCAGCTTCTCCTCCACGTCGATCGCCGGCGGTCACGACGCGCTGACCACGGCCACGATCTACTTCGACGAGTTCGCCGGCAATGACGGCATGACGCAGTGGTTTTTCAACCCCGTCCCCGAACCGACGACACTGCTGCTCGCCGGAGGTGGCGTATTTGCGGCTTGCCGGCGACGCCGCGCACGCATCGCGTGAGGCATCGTCGGTGGGCGTACCGGTCGGACCTGTAGCGACGCGAAAGGCGGCTGTACTGCATCCGCCGCGAGGCGAGAACGCACGGCCGGGGCTCCACGACGTTTCGATGTCGACCGCGGCATCCTTCCCAGGCGCGCCTTCCTCCCCGCGACCGCTTCGGAATCGGTATAGAATACTTCGATGAGTGAACTTCCGGTGATGTTGCGCCTGGCCGGGCGGCGCGTCGTGATCGTGGGCGGCGGGGCGGTGGCGCTGCGGCGGGCGAAGGCCATGCTCGAGGCCGGAGCCGACGTGCTCGTCATTGCCCCGGAAGTGTGTGACGAGCTGCGGCGGACGGAGGCCCGGATCGAAACCCGCCCCTACGACGCCGGCGACCTCGAAGGCGCGGCGATCGCCGTCGCCGCCACGGATGAACCGAACGTCAACGACCGCGTCGCCCGTGATGCCGCGGTCATGGGCGTCTGGATCAACCGCACCGATGCGCCGGAGGAAGGCGACGTGATCGTGCCCGCCCATCGGCGGGTTGGTTTGATGACCGTGTCGGTTTACAGCGGCGGCGTCAGCGCTCGGGCGGCGGCGACCATTCGCGATGAAATGCTCACCGCCATCGATGCAAGCTGGCGCCCGTTGCTCGACACCGCCGCCCCGTTCCGCGGCGAGGCGCGGTCGCTCGAACACCGCGAGGTGCGCCGGCGTTTTATGAACCGGCTCGCGGATGACGAGGCCCTGGCGGTGCTCCGTGACGGCGGGGTGGAAGCACTGCGCGGTCACTACCGGGAGTTACTCCGCCAGGCCCGCGTGGATGATGAATCGAACTGAGAGGCGATCGCCATGTCCCGGCCCCCGGACATCCTCACGACGATTGCCACCGCCGCCGCGACGGTACTGTGCATCGTGGCGGTGATCGCCGCGGTGCGCCGGGTTCGCCGCGCGACCGGCGAACGCCGTTCGGCACGCGAACGGACGTGCATCCTCGCTGTCACCGCGCTGTGCGCTGCCGCCTTCGTCTACCGGGCAGTCTACGTGCAGGAGAGCTGGGCCTTGCTCGAATCGCACGTGGACGGTCTGCTCGCCCTCGGCGCGCTGTTGGGCGGGATGGTCATGTACGTGCAGTGGTCCGGTCGACTCACCGGCGTCGACCTGTTCGCCCTGCCGGCGCTCACGGTCCTGCTGGCGTGGGCGATCTGCGCGAGCTGGTGGACCTTTCGTCTCTTCTCGGTGGCAAGTCTCTGGAATACCGTGCATCTGATTTCCGTTTACCTGGTTGTGGCCGGAATTGTGGTCACCGCAGCGAGTGGAGCCATGTATCTGTACATTCAACGACAACTGAAGCGTCGCGACGATCCCGCCGGGAGCATCCGCATGCTCGGGCGGTTCGCCAGTCTGGAAACCACCGAACGATCGCTCGAACACGGCGCCCTCGCGTCGTTCGTTCTGCTGACCATCGCTCTGGTCAGCGGGATCGTGGTGACGGCCAGCCAGTCTTACCAGTCGAGCTGGTTGTTCACCCCGAAGATTGGGCTGAGTATCGTCCTCTGGGTGGTGGTGGGGATCGTGGTGCACGTGCGGCTGGCGCCGGCACTCCGCGGGCGGCGGGCGGCGTGGCTGTCGCTGCTCGGGCTCGGGCTGCTGCTCGCGGCCCTGGCGATCGCGGCGAGCATTCCCGGCTGCGCCGCGGCGCCGTCCGAGCCCAGCATCAAGAACGTCGACGAGCCGGTGGGCTACGAGACCGAAGTCCGCGATCCGATGTGGCAGGTGGAGAATCGGCGGTAATGCATCTGCTCTGCGTGGGCATTTCGCACCAGACGGCGCCGGTGGCGCTGCGGGAGCGCCTCGCCTACGACCGCGCGGGCGCGCTGGCTGAGCTGCGCCGGCTGAAGGCGAGCTGTCCGCAGGCGGAGATGGTGCTGCTGTCGACCTGCAACCGTACCGAGTTGTACGTGGCCCGCCCGCTGCACGGTCACCCGCGCTTCGTCGAGGTGCTCGATCACTGGGCCGAGCATCGCAACCTGGACCGCGGCGACCTCGAGCCCGCCGCCTATCACCACGACAACCAGGCCGCGATTCACCACCTGCTTTGCGTCACGTCCGGCGTGGATTCGATGGTGCTCGGCGAAAGCGAGATCGTCAGCCAGGTCAAGCAGGCCTACGAGGCGGCGCAGGAGGTCGAAGCGGTCGGTCCCGCGCTGCACCTGGTGTTTCAGTCGGCCCTGGCGACGTCGAAGACCGTCCGCAGTGAAACCGGCATCGGCGAGGGGCGCGTGAGCGTGGGCAGCGTCGCGGTCGATTTCACCAGCCACCTGTTCAGCCGCTTTGACGACAAGACCGTGCTCGCCATCGGCGCAGGCGAAATCATGCTCCCGGTATTGCGGCACTTCCTGGCCCTCGGCCCCGGGCGGCTGATCATCTGTAATCGCACTCGCGAACGGGCGGAGCGGGTGGTCGCCGAATGTGGCGGGCAGACGGCGCCGTGGGAACAACTGGCCCAGCAGGTCGTCGCCGCCGACGTGATCATCACCTCGACCGCCTCGGAAGAGCCCGTTATCACCGCGAAGATGCTGCGGCCGCTGTTGAAGCGGCGGCGTTTTCGGCCGATCTCGATCATCGACCTCGCCGTGCCCCGTGATGTCGATCCGGCGGTCAATGCACTGGATAACGTCTATGTTTACAACCTCGACGACCTGCAGAAGGCCTCGGAGGCCGCGTTCGCCGAACGCCGGGATGAGATCGAGGCATGCGAACGGATGGTCGCGCAGGCCGCGGCCGAATGTTACGCCGCCCTCCAGGCCAGTGATTTCAACGACCTGATCCGTCGTCTGCGCGAACGGATGCACGAACTCGGGCGACAGGAGAACGAGCGCACCGCGAATCGACTCACCGCGGCGACGCCCGAGCGGGTGCAGGAAGTGCTCGACGAGCATACGTATCGATTGCTCAACAAGGTGCTGCATCGGCCGATCAGCGAACTCGGACGGGCCGACGGGTCGCAGGCCGCGATGTACGCCACCGCTCTGCGCCGACTGTTCGACCTCGACGGTCGTGATGATCCCGGCAACGGCGACCGGGGCGCGTGTGAAAATCGGGAGCGGCCGTGAGCGACCGTACGGCACAGAGCGAACCATCGACCGCGGGACGGCGGCTGGCGTGGGGCGCGGCGGCGGCGCTGTTCGTGCTCGTGTTGCTGGCGTTCAGCCAGATCGGCTCTCTGAACCCGGGGCGAATGGTGCTGGTGATCGCGGCGGCGATCACCGCGGCTTCGCCGGTCGCGGGTTGGCTGGTCGCCGCGGCCGGGCTGGGCGGCCCGGTCCGTCGGTGGGTCGCGCCCGATACGCGCCATGGATGGCTCGTCGATGTGGTGCTCGGCGCCGGGCTGCTCATGTTCGTCGACTGGCTGCTGCTCTGGGCCGGTGCGCTCGGAGCGGTAACCGCGTGGGGCATCGCAGTGATCGGATGGGCCCTGCTCCTGGCGCGGATGGCGAGGCGGCAGCCCGGTGAGTCGCAGATCAGTCGCTTCACGCCGTCGGGATGGCTGCTGATCGCAATGCCGGCCCTGGCCCTGCTCGTCGGTGCGGCCATGCTCGCGCCGGGCGCGGTGTGGGCCGGCGAGTTCGGCGGGTACGACGTGCTCTCCTATCACCTCCAACTGCCGCGCGAGTGGCTCGCCCACGGCGGGATGCTGCCCACCCCGCATAACGTCTACGGCTACATGCCGAACTTCGTCGAGGCGGCGTACACGCACCTCGCCGTCTGGCGCGGCGGGGCGGTGGAGGCGGCACTCTCGGCGCAGATGCTTCATGCGATGTTCGCCGTCCTCGCCGCCGCGGCGGTGGGTACGATCGCGGGTGACGTGATCGCCACGAACGTTCCCGCTGACGAGCACGGCCGGCCCCCCGCGGACTCCGGGGCCGATCACGGCACCCCGGGCAGCGTGACCGCCATTCTCGCTGCCGCGATCTACCTCGCCGTGCCGTGGACGGTCGTGACCGGCTCGCTCGCTTACACCGAACAGGCGATGATCGCGTTCGGCGCGGTTGCCTGGCTGCTCGCTTTCGAGCGGTGGAATACGGAACGTTCAGCCGCGCCCCGAGTCCGCGAAGGCGGCGCGTCGCTCGACCGTCGACCACTGGCCATCGGCTTGCTCTGCGGCGCTGCGGCCATGGCCAAGCTCACCGCGGTCGGCCTGCTGGTCGTTCCGGCCGGGCTTGTCACCCTCGTCGTCGTGTGGCGGCGGGGGCCGCGCCGCGTCGCTGCCGCCGTCGGGTTGCTGATCGCCGGCTTCCTCGCGGTCGTGACCCCGTGGCTGATCCGCAATGCGATCTGGACGGGCAATCCCGTCTTCCCCATGGCCGGCGACGTGCTGGGCCTCGGCCACTGGACGGCGGAGCAGGCCGCCCGCTGGAACGCCGCCCACGGTCCCGGGGGCTCACTCGCCCATCGCCTCACCGAGTTGTGGTCGCAGATGCTCGCGCATCACCAGTTCGGATACGTGCTTATCCCGCTCGGCATCGCCGGTGGCGTCGGTGCCCTCACAAGACCGCGCCTGCGACCATCGGCGGCGATGCTGCTGCTCGCCCTCGCCGTCCAGCTTGCATTCTGGCTGATCTTCACCCACCTGCAAAGCCGCTTCCTGCTGCCGGCTCTGTTACCCGTGACGGTGCTCGCGGTGCTCGGAGCGGCGGCCGTCGGGCGCCCCCAACCCGGCCGTATCGCGCCGGCCGTGGTCGTCACCATTCTTACCGCGCAGAGCTTCGTCCTTTTCGCCAGCCAGCGCGGCGGGCAGGCAGTGGTCTATCTCGATGCTGTGGAAGTCGTGCGCTACCACACCGATCCGTGGAAGGCACTGAACGAACTGCCGCCCGGCAGCCGCATCTACGCCGAGGGCTTCGCCACGCCGCTGTACGTCGACACGCCCGTCGACTACCACACCACGTGGGATCGCAGCCCGCTCGGAGAGCCGTTGGCATCGGCTGGCTCGACCCAGGCGGGAAACTGGCTGCGCGACCGCGGCTATACCCACGTCCTGATTGACTGGAACATGCTCGGCGTCTGGTGGCAGCCGGGCAACTACGGCTATGACCCCCGCATCACTCCGGATGCCCTGCGCACCTTAGCCGAAGATCATCTCCGCCCAGTTGCCCGGTGGGGCGGGCGGGTGCTCTACCGCGTCCCGCCCACGCCTGATGGGAGGTGAATCCGCGCGCGGTTGCGTGGCCGTCATGATTGGATTGCGGCTAGTCGACAAATTCATGTTCTTTTCCAGTTTTTTCGCTTCATTTGATCGGCTGGTCGTCCGAATCGGTTATACTGACGAGGGGCGTAATCTGTGCGCCCCGAGCATGTCCAGTGCAATTGCGGGTGGTTCATCATGATGATGACGATTCATTGTCCGGCGTGCAATGTGCGGCTCAGCGTGCCGGTGAACGCCGGCGGGCGGGCGGCGCGTTGCCCCAAATGCAAGACCAAGTTCCGCATCCCCGATCCCCGAAGCATGCTCGACGAAACCGTCACATGCTGGATGGACCTCGACATCGACCACGAAGCGGAAGACGAAGCCGTCGACGCGCGGGAGACGCTGACCGCGAATGACGTGGCCGCCGCGCTCGGTGGTCCATCCGAGTCGGTGTCAGCAGACGACACCGCCTCGTCCGGTACGGAGACGGCCACCGCCGCCCCGCCCGCGGCGGCGACCGAATCGGCCCCGGAAGAGCCGACGCCGGAAACCGCAACGGAAACCGAACCGGAGCCCGAGTCGCAGGGGCCTGCCGCTTCCGAGGAGGCGCCGCCGTCGAGCGATGAACAAGCACCATCCGACTCGCCTCCCACGCCGGAGCCGACCGATTCGGTCGCGACCCCGAGAACATCGGTCAGTCTGAATGTGGCTGCCGACTCCGATGCTGACGATGGTGCGGTGGAAACGGCGTACGGTTCGTTCGTTTCGACCGACGCGATCCGTGAAACCGCCGCCGTCCGGGACGAAGGCAAGACGTCGTGCGACATGGAAGGGAATCTGCAGGAGGGCCGCGGGGCGAGGACGCTGCGCGTGCTGGGCGTGGGCGCTTCGGGGGTGCGCGTCGCCTTCGATTCCCAGAATCTCATGGACCTCTACTTCCGCGCGTCGATGCCCATGCGTTGCATCATCAGCGGCAAGTGCCGGGTTTGCGGCACCTTCCTCAAAGACCGCTTGATCGCCCGCCCCCTGCCGTGGCTGGACAAGGCCAGCGGCAAGTTCACCAACGCCCAGGAACTCGAGCAGCGCTACGAGTATCACCTGCGCGATCAGCGCTCGCCCACCGAAGTGGTGCAAACCATGCACACCCTCGATGAGCTGAGCGCCCCGTTCCACAACCCGATGCCGTATTACGTGATGGAGGATCAGGCGAACAAGGTGTCGATCCATTGCGAGACATATTCGACGCCCCGCGGGCTGTGCTGTGAGGTGGTCATTCCCTCCGGCGTGTATGCCCTGGAGTGGTTCGGGCGGGTCAACGGCGTGTGCAACGAGCAATACCACCAGCTCGAGCAGGAGGTGCTCAAACTCGAGGAGGCGGCGTGGCGCTCGGTGCCCATGGCGGTGCGGAAGCGCGTCTCCGTTTGGTTTGATTTCAAGGAGGGCGAACGCTTCATCGCGTATTTCAACGATGGCGACTTCTCCCGGTCCGATGCCGGTCTGGGCGGTATGGTCGTCACGGATAAGCGGCTCGTGTTCTGCAAGTACCACTCGAAGGGATCGATCCCACTGGATCAGCCGGCCCGGATCGAGGCCACGCCGGACGGGTCGTTTTGCCAGATTCGCCAGAAGGACGATTCGCAGGTCCGCCGGCTCATCCGCCTGCGGCTCGACGATACCCGGGCCCTCGCCGAGGTGATCAGCCAGATCAGCGAACAGGTGACGATGACCATCCGGCAGTAGCGGCAGCCGGCCCGACCGCTCTACAATGGCGGCGATGGTCGAACGGCTGACGTCCACCGAACGACAACTGACCCCGCGCCTGCTCGTCGCGGCTTACGCGCAGGGTTGCTTCCCCATGGCCCGGTCGGCCGACAGCCACGAAACCTACTGGTTCAGCCCCGATCCACGGGCGGTCATTCCACTCGACAAGTTCCACGTAACGCGTACTTTGCGGCAGAAAGTGCGGCAGGGCGTGTTCGACGTCCGCTTCGATACCGTCTTCGAACAGGTGATCCGACGCTGCGCCGAACCACGGCAGGACGAAGGCGAGACGTGGATCAATGATCAAATCATCGCGGTCTACACCCAGATGCATCGCCTCGGCCTCGCCCACAGCGTGGAGGCGTGGCGCGACGGTCGCCTGGTCGGTGGGCTCTACGGCGTCGCTCTGAAGGGCGCTTTCTTCGGCGAGTCGATGTTCCACGATCCCGGAGCCGGGGGCACGGACGCTTCCAAGGTGTGCCTCGTTCACCTCGTGGAGCATCTGAAACGGCAGGGGTTTACGATGCTTGATATCCAATGGATCACTGCCCACTTGCGACGCTTCGGGGCGGTCGAGATTCCGCGAGAGCGGTACATGGGGATTCTCGCGGCGGCGCTGGATTCGTCGGCGAGCTGGTGATCGGGCCATGAAAAAGCCCCGAGTCGGGCGACTCGGGGCTGAATCGGGTTCAGGTCCATGAGCGGCGTTCACTCCCCGCCCCATGCCGTCATTCGATCTCGAAGATCGTCTGCGTCCGCAGCACGAGTCCGCCGCCGCCGAGCAGGTGATAGCTCTGGGCGTGGACTTCCTTGCGGAACCGCTGAATATCGAGCACGGACAGGTTGGCCGTCCCATCCGGGTCCTGCCATTCGTACGTCATCGCCTGGGTTTCGTTGGCGAAGTCCTTCATCTCCTGGAACGTCGCGAGATAAAGGTTGTCCGAAAGGAACTCGGTCTGCACCGTAGAGACGTAACGGATTGCCTCTTCGACAGTTTCGTCAACTTCCTTCTCGCCCATGCAGAGGACGGTCTGGATGAGGCCGCGCTCGGGCAGGGCGACGTCCTGGTCGGTCACCGCCTCGGTGACGCACTGGCCGTCGGACTGGAAACGCAGCACATGCCCCGCGGGCATGATCCAGCTTTCGAGTTCATAGAGGTTGTGACGCGTGGTGCGTCGGTCCTGAATCTTCACCAGCTCCGGATGCAGTGCCCGCTGATACACGTTCAGCCGGAACATCTGGGCGCTGGTGGATTTGTTGGGAATCGTCATGTACTACTCCTTTTGGCGGGCAAGGTTTAGCCCCCGAGTATAGCAGGGGTTCGACGCAGATTCACGCGTTTAATCCGTCATTTACGTCGGGATTGTGAAAAAAGTTCACATGTTGGGCTGGGTGCAGGCCCGCGCCCCGCTCTGCCGATAATCTAAACGGCCCCGGGGAGGTCGCGCCGCCGCGGAACCAGTGATTCAGGAGTCGGCCTTGCCGCGAGCTTCCGCTATCTTCGCTTTGATCCGAGACCTGCGCCATGCGTGGGTCGATCGCGCCCTTGCCGAGGCCCTGCCCACGGCCGACGGTTATGCTCGCCGGCAGATCGTCTCGCTTCTGCTCGACCGCGATACCGAGGCCGGTGGGGAAGGTCTGGTGCGTCATTTTCACCATCTCGAATCCGACCTGCGCCGGCGCGTCGAGCAACGCCTCGACCAACTGGACGCCGCCCTTCGCACCGTCGCCGGCGATCGTGAGCCGCAGTCGAAGCTGAACGTGATCGACCTGATCCAACGTTCGCAGTGCCATCGACTTGCGTACCTGCTCTCAGCGCAGTTGCATGCCAGAGAAGGGCAGGTGGTGCGGGCCGGCGCGGCCGGACTCCTGGCGCTCGCCGCGGCGCTGCGCCTGCGGAGCGGGTCCGACGCCGAGGCGGACGGTTCCGCCCGCCGACGATTCGATCTGCTCATCCCCGCCATCGTCGA
>CAYFQS010000086.1:0-11695 GCA_964345245.1 uncultured Planctomycetaceae bacterium
CGTTGGCCCGGACGGCCGCGTGTACGTCGCACAGGCCGGCCAGTCGCACCAGGTACAAGTGTTCAGCGCCGGCGGCGAGAAGCTGCGGACGATCGGCAAGCCGGGCGGCCGGCAGTTCGGACTTTACGACGAACAGCGCATGCACAACCCCGCGGGCATCGCCGTGGACGCCGAAGGCAAACTGTGGGTATCCGAGACCAACTACGCCCCGAAGCGGATCAGCGTGTGGGATGCCGACACCGGCCGATTCATCGAGGGGTTCTACGGCCCGCCGCGGTACGGCGGCGGCGGACACGTCGACCCCCGCGACCGCACCCGGTTCTACTTTCCCAGCGGCCAACAAGGCATCGAGTACGTGCTGGACTACGAGCACCAGACCTCCAAGCCCCACGCGATCTACTGGCTCGGGGGCCACAGCGCCGGCCGGGCGCCGGGAACCGCGGTCTACCTTGACGGCCGGCGATACCTGGTCAACACCTTCATCGGCCCGTCCTACTTCCTCGCCGGTCGCGCCGACGTGTTCACCTACGACCCGGCCGAGGGCAAGGCCCGGATCATTGCGTCGCTGGGCAGTAAGGGCAAGAAGGCGATGGGCCGGTTCGGCCCGATGAACGACGCGATGCAGCGCGATGCGGCACTGAAGACGAAGATCGAGAACGCCGACGGCTCCTTCATCGTCTGGTCGGACCTGAACCTCGATGGGGCAGTCCAGAACGACGAAGTCCAGGTCGGCCACTTCCACGGCGGGTTGATGTTCGACCGCGACCTGTCGGTGTCCACCGAAGGGGGCTGGGCGATGCCGGCCCCGCGGATCACCGAAGACGGCGTGCCGGTCTGGGACCTCGACGCAACAACGCGATTCAACGAACACCCCCCGCGCTGGCTGGGCAACGCCCTCGAAGTGGATGAACAGACATACGTGATGAGTCCCGGCTGGGGCGGCTGGGGCGGCGGGCCGATGACCGCGTGGCGCGACGGCCGGCGACAATGGCTCTATCACGTCCAGCTCGGCAACCTCGCGATGGGCCCGCAGTTCCCGGGCCAGCTCATCAAGCCCAACCGCTACATCGGCTTCCGCTTCCAGCCCGCGGGGACCGACGTCGGCCCGATGTTTGCCGTGAATGGCTACCGCGGGTCGATCTTCGTATTCACCGCCGACGGGCTGTTCGTGACCGACCTCGGCGGCAACGTGCGCTCCAAGCCGCTGCTGCGTCGGCCCGAGGCCCGACGGGGCACGATCGTCGATGACGTGAGTTTCAACGACGAGCACTTCTGGCCGGCCATCACGCAGATGGCGGACGGATCGATCTATCTCGCCGCGGGCAAGGAATTCACCGGCATCTTCGAGGTCGAACACCTGGACACCGTCCGCCCCCTGGGCCCGCAGCCCCTGACCGTCACGCCGGACATGCTCGAAGGCCGGCCCGAGGTCCGGGTCGATCAGCCGAAGCCGGACGAAGGCGAGCAAACGCTGACCATCCGGCGTCCCGGGTCGGCGCCGGTGGTCGACGGCCGGCTCAACGAGTGGGACGACGCGGACTGGGTCGAGATCGGCGACGCCCGCAACCTGCACGGCACGGTCATGGTGCATGGCGAGACCCTCTACGCCGCCTGGCGCACCGGTGATCCGAAACTGTTGGACAACAACACGCCCGAGGGCTGGCGTCAGGCGTTCGCCACCGGCGGGGGGCTGGACCTGATGATCCGCACCCGGCCGGACGCCGAGACCGCCCGGCCCGGCAAGCGCGCCGGCAGCCGCTTCGATCTCGCCTCCGAGGGCGACATCCGGCTGCTGGTCACCCGCCGGGGTGATCCGGTCGACGGCCCGGTGCTCGCGGTCCGGTTCCAACAGGTCGGCGAGGGGCCCGGCGAGCCGGCCGATTACATCTCGCCCGTCGGGCAGGCGCGCTTCGACGCGGTGGCCGATGTGAGCGAGCACGTCACGCTGGCTCAGTCGCGGGGCAACTACGAACTGGCCGTGCCGCTCAGCGTGATCGCACTCGACGCCGAGCCGGGACTTGAGACCCGTGGCGACATCGGCACGCTGGTCGGCAACGGCATGGAGACCCGCGTGCGGCTGTACTGGGCCAACGACGGTGCCGCGATCGTCAGCGACATCCCCAGCGAGGCGAAGCTCATGCCCTCCAATTGGGGAACGTGGCGCTTCGAGTAACGCCGAGTCTCCTCCCCCGTACTCGCGGCGCCGGCCGGCCGGCGCGATCTGAGTTCTGACACAGGACGCGCACGATGCCGCTTTGTTCACTCGACGGTTCGCCGGTGGATTCGCCTCGAGGCCGAGTCATCCGGTGGGTGACCGACCAGGTCGGCCAGGGGCGGCTGCGCGTGGGAGAGCCCCTGCCCTCCGAGCGCGTTCTCGCCGACGAACTCGGCGTCTCGCGAGCGGCGGTCCGCGCCGCCCTCGACGAGATGCTCGACAGCGGCGCCATTGAGCAATCGCCCGGGGGCCGACGGCACCGCCGGATCGCCTCCCCGGCGTCACGGCCGGAAAGCGGGCTGCTCGCCGACACCGTCATGCTTCTCAGCAGCAAACGCCTGCCGAAGGCCTACTTCCCCGCCCTTCCGGGACAGGAGGAGGTCTTCGTTCAGTACGAAGCCGCCCGGCGGCTCGCACTGCATGACATCCACGCCCTGACGGTCAGCCCGCAGCGACTTGTCGCGCGGGGCCTGGCGCATCTCACCGCGCATCCCCCGGCGGGCGTGCTCGTGGCCGGCGAGGTCGCCCCCGACAGCCCGACGCACCAGGTCATCCGCGCCTGTCACCCTCCGTTGCCCGTGGTCGCCACCGACTGGGTGCCGGACTTCGAACGCTACGACCGGGTGATCAGTAACCACGTCCGCGGCAGCGCAGACATCACGCGCTGGCTCATCGAGCGGGGCGCCCGGCGCATCGCCTTCCTGCGAATTGAACCGAACGCGGCGCATTGGCTCGCCGACCGTCAGCGTGGTTACGAGCAAGCGATGCGGGAGGCCGGGCTGGAACCATCGGAGCCGATCCGCGTGCCCAACGTGATCGGCGGCGACTCCCGAAGGAACAGGCACGAGGAGTCCACCGTCCGCCTGATCGCCGGCTATCTCACCGACCGGCTTCTGCCGACCCGGCAACTCGACGCCATCGTCGCCATGAGCGACGGCCATGCCGCCGAAATCGGCCGGGCCTGTCGACTGCTCGGCGCGGAGCCCGGCCGGGAAATCCTGATTGCCGGCTATGACAACGTCTGGCGGCATTGCGTCCATGCCGATGATCCATCGTTGCGACCGGCGATCACCGTCGAGAAACACCGGCAGCGGGTGGCCACGGAGATGGTCGAACTGCTCCGCGAGCGCATGACCGGCAAGCTGCCGCAGGAACCGCAATACCGCGTGGTCCCCCATGAGTTGGTCGTGCCCGCGGACGGCGGCAATACGACGAAGCAAACGAACTGAAAGGATGCGAATCACATGAACCAGACCACCACGACGATTTTCTGTCTTGCCCTCTCCGCCCTTATCGCGAGTCACGCAAACGCGGCCGGGCCCGGCGGCTCCACGCCGATCACGAGCATGGACCAATACCAGCGGGTGCTCGGGCTCGAAGAAGACCGGGTGACCAATGACTACCGCCTCACGATCCTCGGGTCCAATCGTCCCGGACATGTGTTCTTTCCCGGCGAAGAGGCCCGGTTCGAATTCCAGATCGAGAACCTGACCGACAAGCCGCTGCAGGCGAAGGGCGAGATCGAGATCATTCGTTACGCCCAGCTCGCCGACGAGGAGGATCGCTGGCATCCGCGACTCCAGAAGCTCGCCGAGCACGGAACGTTTCCCCTGTCGGTGAATCTCGATCCCGGCGCGTGGGGCAATTACGAGCTCGACATTACCCTGCCCGAGATCAAGGGTGGGTACGCACTGATCGTCGACCTCGGGCCCCACGGGCGAAAGTACCTCTGCAGCGCCACCCGCGTGTTCAAGTACGAGCCGAAGCGCATCGCCTATCCCGTGATGTCGACCGACGGGCTGAACAACCCGAAGGTGCTCGCGCGGCTCGGCATTCAGACGGTACGGACCGGGGTGAAGTACCACCACAAAGACTCGTCCAGCCGCGCCGGGTATCTCGCCGAGCTGGAGGAGCTGATGAACCGCTACCACGAGGCGAAGGTGATGTGCACCGCGGAGTTCGCGACGGGCAACGCCCCGCAGCCGACCGACCACGCCCGCCGGCATCTCACCGAGCACAACGTGCAGTACCCGCGGGTGAAGCCCGACCTCGCCTGGCTGCCCGAAGTGGACGACGACTTCGAGCAATACGTCTACGAGCTCATGGTGAAGTACGGCTATCCCAACGGGCCGATCAACGGCGTGATGCTGTGGAACGAGCCGTGGGAGGGATCGAGCATCTCCGGCTGGGGTTCGGACATGATCCGCTACCGCGAGATCTACAAGCGCATCGGCGACGCGGTCATGCGAGCCCGCGAGGACGCCGGCGTTGAGGTGCTCATCGGCGGCTGCGACTCGACCTCCAACACCTTCGACAAGCTGCTGCCCCGCGGGTTCGAGCACAGCGACATGTGGCCGAAGTACCTCGACTTCATGTCGGTGCACTACCAGTCGCTGCACTCGTCGGCGGCTTACCGCGAATTCCGCCAACGCAAACACTACAAGGGGCGGGTGCTCATCTGGGACACCGAGTCGTGGACGGCGAATTCCGACGACCGATACCTGAGCACCATCGCCGCGCAGCGCGCGGCCGGATACGACCGCGTGCTCGGCTCGCTCAACCGCGTCGCCATTTCCAAGTTGAGCCACGGCCGGGTGCGCACCGACCGGATCAAGACCGCCGACGGCGAGCAGAAGCGCGTTCGTCCGTTGGAGACGCGTCCCCTGGCCGCGGTCTATTCCGCCGGGGCTCACTTCCTCGGCGAGCGGACGTTCCGGGAGGTCCTCTTCCGACCGGGCCTGCCGTGGGTGTTCGTGTTTGAAGGACTCGATGGCAACGACGACGACGGCACGATCGTCGTGGCCGGCGACATCGCCACGCAGTTCCGCTACGACAACTTCCTTTACAACACCGTCGAACCGCTGCCCGGCCGCGAGCCGCGGATGATCATCGACGCCTCCGAGGGCTTCCAGCTATATGATTACTATGGCAACCCGCAACCGTCGAAGGGTGGGCGGATCGTCCTGCCCCTCGGCACCCGCGGGTACGTGCTGCGGGGCGACCCGCGGCGGCCGGGGAGTTTCGCGAAACTCATCGAGGCGGTGCGCCATGCCCGCATCGAGGGGTACGAGCCCGTCGAAATGCTCCCGCAAGACCTGACGGCACCGATCGACAGCCGCCCCACGCTCCGCATCCGCATGACGAACATGCTCGAGCGACCGGTCACGGGCAAGCTGACGCTGACCATGCCCGGGCTGACACTTGACTACGCAAAGCAGCATGAGCTGCCGCCCCGGCAGGTGCAGTGGATCGAGGCGACCGTCGTGAGCGGCGAGGCGAGGGCGGACAACACCTATCCGTTGACGGTCGCCTTCGACGCCGGCGACGACGGCGTGAGCCGACATGAAGAGTCGATGCACGTGAACGTGATCCACCGCAAGACCATCACGGTGGACGGGGCACTGGACGACTGGGCGGGGGCGATTGCCCAGCCCCTGCCGGCCACCATCCAGGGCCCGACGCTCATGGAGAAGATGTGGCGGCCCTTCGAGTCGTTCAGCGAAGAGACCGAGACCGGCCCGGCCATCGGATACGTGGCCTGCGACGAGGACTACTTCTACTTTGCGGCGAAGATCGCCGACCGTTCGCCCCATCCCGGCACGATCCGCTTCGCCGAGCGCGATCACGACCGCGAGTTCTACCCGAAGGTCAGCTACGCCCTCACACGCCGCAGGCAGAAGGAGCTCCGCAGCGGCGCCGGCGGCAACCAGGCGCTGGGCGAGTTCGTCCGCAACGCCCGGCCGACGCCGGACAGCCACGACGGGTTCCACATGCTCGTCTGGCCCGACGGCGTTCGGCGGTTCAGCTATCGCATGAGCCCGACCCTGCCCAGCGGTCCGCCGTGGTTTGACAACGTGATGATCGCCTTCAACGCGATTCCGCTCGATGAAGACCCGATGATGCTCGGCGCGCTGCCCGGCGTCCCGCCGAAGTACACCGACTTCCCCTCGACCGACTACGAGTATGCCCTCAACAAGGTCGCGGACTCCTACGGCGGCGGAACCGAGGTCTGGCGGATGAGCCACCCCGGCATGACCCGCAAGCACTTCTACCCGCGCCAGCCGGCACACCCGCGCGAAGGAGCGGTCGAGAATGCCCGGCTCCGCATCGAGTATCGTGAGGGCATGCGGATCGTCGAAGCGGCGATCCCCTGGGACGAGTTGCCGCACGTGAAGGCGAAAATGCAGCGCGGCCAGACCGTGAAGTTCTCCTATCGCGTGAATCACAACGTCGGCGGATACAGCGATCTCGCCGAGGGCCGCAGCGTCGCCTACGGCCAGCGCGGCGGGTTCCACCCCGGCTGGCGCAGCGGCAGCCCGAACGAACTGGAATTCGGCTTTGAACGGCCTGCTCGATAATCGGCCGTGTTGGCGGGCAACGCATGAGCCATACGCCTGAGACGCTCGCGGTGCATCTCGATTTGAAGGGGACGCCGCCGACGGCAGCGCGGCTGCTGACCTGGCTGGAGTTCGTGCGGCAGGCCGGTTTCAACGCCGTACTCGTCGAATGGGAGGACATGTTTCCGTGGACCACGGACACGCGATTCCGCGCGCCCTATGCGTACAGCGCGTCTGACGTTGGCGCCTTCTGTGAAGCGGCGAATCGTGCGGGCATCGAGCTGATCCCGCTCGTCCAGACGATCGGGCACATGCACACGCCGCTCGCCGTGCCGGACTATCACCCCCTGCGCGAGGTCCCGGACCGGGCCGACGTGCTCAACCCCCTCGCTCCCGGAGCCGGGGAACTCGTCGCGGCGATGGTCGACGAAGTGGTCGACGCCATGCCGGGCGTCCGCCGATGCCACCTCGGCGGCGACGAGGCGGGCACCTTCGGCACGCACCCGCAGACCCGGGCGTTCATCGAGGAGCACGGCGAGGCCGCGCTGTATTGCCGACACGTGCAGCCGCTCATCGACCGTCTGGACGCTCGCGGCATCCGCCCGATGCTCTGGCACGACATGATCCAGAACTGGGACGCCGCCGACCTGCAACCGCTCATCAACGGCGCGGACCTGTGCGCGTGGGGCTACCAGGGCCATCCCGACGATGCGACGGACCGGCACTACCACAGTTCCATCGTGGCCCGGCTGGCGGACATGGGATTTACGCTTTGGGGCTGCAGCGCCTTTCGCGGGGCGGACGGCGTGGATGCGGACCATCCGATGCCGGATCGGCGGCGGGCCAATGCCGCGGGCTGGGCCGAACTCGCCCGACGCCACGGATTCGTCGGCCTGATCGCGACCGGCTGGGCCCGCTTCCACACCCACGAGGTTCACTGCGAGCCGCTGGAAACGGCTCTCGAGACGATGGCGGTCAGCGCGGTGATCTTCCAAGAGAACGCGATTCCCGACGACATCGATGCCCGATTGAGCAGTTGCCTGAACGCCGCCGGCGAAACCGACCACGCCCGCCGATGCTTCGCCGTGATGGAACAACTGGCCGGCGCCCGCCACGCCTGCTGGAACCTGCTTCGCCTCGCCCACCAGCAGGTCGCGATGATCCGGCGGGAACCCCGGCGAGACGGCGGCGATGCCGCGGCGAGGGTGCATCGCGGCCTGCGCCGGGCCATGGACCGATTGGACCAGGCGGCCCACGAAGCGCGGGAAACCCTGACCGGCCGCGTCATCGACGCCGCCATCGACGCCTACCTGCACGAGCGATCTGAACCGATCCGCAATCAGTTCAACCACCTCGCCGCGACTCTGCCCGCCGACTGATCCGGATCCGGGGAAACTCATCGGCACCCGGCTCGGGGGCAAACTCAGCCGCTTCCGCGGCTCGGGGCGGCACATCGCCACCCGCCGCCGTCATGTGCGGGACTTCACGGTTCGCCGACCGCTCTGCAGCCCCGACCGGGCTATCTCCTCCGCGCTCTCACCGGAGGTGACCAAGGGGCAATGTCTTCACCCGGACCGGTATTCAGAAACATTTGACAGGTTTCGGGCGTTTTGCGACGATAACATATTCGCCGGGAGAGGTGGCCGAGTGGCTGAAGGCAACGGTTTGCTAAACCGTCGTACGGGGAATACCCCGTACCGCGGGTTCGAATCCCGCCCTCTCCGTTGCTTCGGATGCGCCTTCGGGGCTGACTGGTGGCTGGCGGGGCACGAAGGTGCTGCCGGCCGGCCAGGTTGAGCCGCTGAGAAGGCCGGTACGGCGCGCCGGTCGAGGTTTGATCAGCTATCGCTGCGGGGACGGCGGCGGCCCAGCAAGGCGGCGCTGCCGAGAACCAATGCCGCGATCACGGACGGGGGCTCGGGGATGTGGGTGGGTTCAAGGTCCCGCCAGTCAAGATCGCCATCGCCGACGCCTTCAGAGTGCAACAATTCACCGAAGCGGGTGGGAGCGGGATCGTGGAGGCGACCCGTGTCGACTTTGTGGTCGGTGCACCTCGCGATCACGGCGGTGGAATCGACTGGGATTTGGGCCGCTTCGGCGTTTCGGGGTGATGCCGCCGTGATCAACAAACAGACCAAAGCGCAGTAACAACAGCCGCCGGCCATAGTGCGCCTCATGCTTCCTTCCCTTCGTTGCACCTTACTCAATCGATCCCCGATACAGCAATACGTCAGCGTTCACTGAACCGGAATATACCCCCGGATTGCTCGGAAGCAAGGCGAAATCGGAACGAATTTTTCCCTTCGAGAATCCTCTGCCTTGCGGGGACTTAGCCGGTGGCGCCGGAACAAGCGGGGGGGGGCAACCGCGCGGCCAGCCCGCGAGCGGTCGAGCGGCGTGACCGTCGAACCGGCATGGACGACAGATAACCCCGTTAGGGATACCGGCCCGGCGACGCGCCGGTCAGAAGGTCATGTCCACGCCCAGGTAGAAGTTGCGGCCGGGCATGTTCTGGCCCGAACCGTGGATGCGGTAGTCCTCGTCGGTGATGTTCTCGATCCCGCCGATCAACTCGACGTTATCGTGAATCTGCCAGCCGGCGGAAACGGACCACACCACGTAGCTCGGCGTGCCGCCGGGCGGGATGCGCTGCGTGTCGCCCTTGTCGCGCTCCGAGAGCTTGTCGGCGTCGTCGGCGAGGCGCACGATCGTCTCCGCCCAGAAGCGTTCGTTCGGATCGTCGTAGCGCAGGCCGATCCCGCCGCTCAAGGGAGCGAGCCGACTGAGGTATTCCTCCCGCGCCGGTTGCCCGGCCTCGGGGAAGTTGGTCACTTCGCCCTCGATGTAGCTGGCGTAGCCGAACACCGTCCAGCCGGGCAAGACCTCGTAATCGCCCTGCAGTTCGATGCCGTAGACCTGCCCCTCGCCGACGTTCGCCTTGGTGACCTCGAACAGGTCGTCGGTCGGGTCGGCGGGGGTGCCGTTGTCATCCACGTTGCCGGTGGGGAAGCGGAGGATCTGGTCGCTGATGTCGGTGTAAAAGTAGCTGACCTGGGCGGTGGCGCGCTCGAATCGGGCCTTCACGCCGACTTCCCCGGTGATGTAGTACTCGGGGTCGAGCCCGGGGGCGGGGATTTCGAATTCGTTGGAGCGGGCGGAGTCGAAGCGGGTCAGGTCGCTGAGGTTCGGCGCCCGGAAGCCCTGCGCCACGCCGCCGAAGAGGTTGAGCTTCTCGCGGATGAGTTCGTAGTCGAGCCGGGCGTTGCCCACGGCGGCCATCCAGTCTTCGCTGATCGTGAACTGATTGCCGGTGTTCGGGTCTTCGACGCTGTCGGCATCGACCGCGGCGTAAGTGAACCGGCCGCCGATGGTCAGGTCGAGCCGGTCGGTGATCTCGATCTCGTCCTGCACGTACACGCCGAGCAGGTCGTAGGTCGCGTCATCGGCGACCGGCCCCTGGATCGTGCTTCCGGAGCGGAAGGAGTTGACGCGGTCGTGGTAGTACTCGAGGCCGTAGGTCAGCTCGCCGATCGGCGTCGATGATTCGAACTGCGCCCAGAAGCCGATCGTGCCGACGGAGAAGCCCTGCATATCGCGACCGCTGGTTCGAAGGCGATCGCGCACCTCGCGCTGGACGTGCCAGGAAAGACTCGCCCGGGCGGCGTTGATGAAGCCCTCGCGGTTCTCCGCGTGGAACTGCACGTAGGTCAGCTCGCGCTCCTGGTCCAGATCGCGTTGAAGTTCATTGCCCACCGTCGTGCCGGCGAAGCTCTCGGCGAAGACCGTCTTGTGCGTGCGCGGCACGTTGTTCTGCCGAACGCGCTGGTGGGCGGCCACGATCCGCGTGTCCTCGTCGAAGAAGTGCTCGACCTTAAAGTCGACGTCATACTCATCGTACCCCGTGTTGCCCTGGTGGCCGACGTCATCGCCGCCCTCGACGTTGCCGAAGTGCTTGCCCGTCCCGCCGAGCAGCAGCCCGGTATGGGCGTCAATGCCGAGACTGACCTCGCCGCGGCCGACGTGGGAGTTCTCGGCCGACGACACGCGATAGTACCCGCGCCCGCCGTAGCTGAAGCCCTCGCCGTAGGTGTACGGGCTCCTGGTGATCGCGTGGACGGTGCCGCCGATCGCGTCCGATCCGTACAGCACGCTGCTCGGGCCCTTGACCACTTCCATGCGGTCGATGGAAAGGGGATCGACGGTGTTCCAGTACTGGTTCGGCCCGGGTCGGAACACGGAGTTGTTCAGCCGAATGCCGTCGATGAGGAAGAGATTGCGGAAGCTGGTGAACCCGCGGATGTAGGGCGAGCCGTGGCCGTGCGCGGTCTGCTGGACCATGATGCCGGGGATGTCGCGCAGGGCGAGGGGCGTGGTGCGATAGTCGCGCTGCTTGATCGTCCGGCGGTCAACCACGTCGGCGGCATAGGGCAGGTCAAAGATGCGGGCCTCGCTGCGCGTCGCGGTGATGATCATCTCGTCCAAAACCGTCGCTCGCGGCGCCGCCGTTTCGGCGGCAACCGGCGGTTCCGCGGGGGCTTCGGCGGCGGCTTCGCCTTCCTCCCCGCGGACCGGGCCGGCGGTCAGAATCACGCCGGCGAACAACACAGCCAGAACCGACGACAGACGACGCGTCACGAGAGAACCCCAATCCATTGCAAGCTCCTTTGCTCACGAATCGCAGTGACCCAGTTCAACATCGCCGCGGGCGCGACGATTGAAGGACCTTCTACCAACCACACGACCATCGACTGCAAAGTCTGCACAAAACGGATCAACCACAGGGGCGTAAAAGGAAACGGGGAAGAAGAAAACCGGACGCCGGCCGACCTCGGCCCGCTCAGTTCTCGAACGACGCGATCCGGTCGATGAACCGCCGAGCGTTCTGGTCAAGGCCGGCCCGCTCGACGTAGCGGCGGACGGTCCGCCGTGCCTTGTCGGGCTCGTTGAGTTCCAGCCGCGCGCGCAGGAGCGTTTGCGTGATGGCCAGCGAGACCGGGGCTTCGCCTTCAAGCAGCGGCAGATACTTCCGCAGCGTGTCGGAATCGCCGGCCTCCAGCGCGCGGTGGACGACGAAGTGCAACACATCGGGGTCGCGCAGGCCCGCGTCGATCGCGTGACGAAACGCGTCTATGGCGGCTTCGTC